>PIVM01001049.1 GCA_003353945.1 Gammaproteobacteria bacterium | reverse complement strand
GTAGACCTGGCTTTCATTCAATACAGCAGTGGCAGCACCCAAGAGTGTAAGGGGGTGATGATAACCTTTGGTGCTTTGCAGGCCTCCATCTCTATTTTGGCAAATTACTTTGATCAGGTTTATCGTGTCTACTAAGAGAGTAATGCATTTGTCTTTGCTTGCCACTCACCATGATCCACATATAGCATTGCTCTTCTGGCAAGCGTGTGGGATTCTGTTGGTGTCCCTATTTCCACGACATGGGTGAGCTAGGAATGTTTGGTCAATTTCATGTAACCCATACGTTTCTGTTGTGTGAACCTCGAAATGCACTCAATCCTTTTGAGCATAACCAGCTTTACTGCTGGTGGCAAAGCGTTATTCATAACTGCTGCCAAACTTCAATGCTGTGGTACTTTTTTTTCTAATCATGTAAACCCCCTTTAAGGACTTGCGTATTACATCTTGCCTTTTGCTTCTGAGTGTCTGCGACATGTTCACTTCACGAGCCCATTGACATTCATTCACAACCCCGTCCTCTGGCTTGAGTTAATGGCCCGTCATGGTTGTGAAATAGCTTCTGCTCCAGATTTTGCGTTCTGCTTGGTTGTACGGAA
>PIVM01001048.1 GCA_003353945.1 Gammaproteobacteria bacterium | reverse complement strand
GAGATTCCCACTGTCCCTATCTACTATCTAGCGAAACCACAGCCAAGGGAACGGGCTTGGAATAATCAGCGGGGAAAGAAGACCCTGTTGAGCTTGACTCTAGTCTGACTTTGTGAATTGATTCGGGAGGTGTAGCATAAGTGGGAGATGCAAGTCAACGATGAAATACCACTACTCCTGACATCAATTTACTTATTTCGTTGTTTAGAATCGCGCCTTCGCGGCGTTTGCTTCTGGTGTTAAGCGGTGCGGGCTTGCCCGTCCGCGATCTACGCGAGAGACATAGTCAGGTGGGGAGTTTGGCTGGGGCGGCACATCTGTTAAACGATAACACAGGTGTCCTAAGAGGAGCTCAGTGAGAACAGAAATCTCACGTAGAACAAAAGGGTAAAAGCTCCTTTGATTTTGATTTTCAGTATGAATACAAACTGTGAAAGCATGGCCTATCGATCCTTTCGTGTTTAGAAATTTT
>PIVM01001047.1 GCA_003353945.1 Gammaproteobacteria bacterium | reverse complement strand
ACCGAACTGTCCGGCAAAATCGGCGCTTCCGTGGGTCTCACCGAGCGTCTCAGCGCCTACGGTGAAGTGGCAGCGATCACTTCCGAAGAAATCGACTTCGACGCAGATCTCAATGTCGGCGTGAAAGCCGGTTTGACCTTCCGCTTCTGATCCAAAGAGGAGGCCGTCCATAGGGCGGCTTCCCTTTCTTTACCGTTAAACTAATGAGCGAAGAGTGTTGTAAGAAAAGCTTCTGGGAATCGGCTAAAGATACCGCTAAGCGGATCATGGATGACCCTAGTATTGCTCCTCAAGAAGTTCAAGATAAGAGACGTGCAATATGCGACGCGTGTGAGCACACCACGGTCTTTGACTCATGCTCTCTATGCGGGTGCATAATTGCTCTAAAAATTAAACCCAACAACATGAAATGCCCCATTGACAAATGGGTTGAAAATGAACACTGATTTAGTATTTGTCGTCTACGGATTCTACTCTGGAGTCCACACTGACGAGATGGAACACGATTCACTTGCCGTCTTCTCTGAATATGGTGCTGCCGTCGACTATGGCGTTGGCCTCATCAAGAAATACAAAGTTGATGACTACCTGGTGGT
>PIVM01001046.1 GCA_003353945.1 Gammaproteobacteria bacterium | reverse complement strand
CGATAAGTGGATTGAAGACAATTTAAAATAACTTACATGGGAATAAATCTCTTAATAATAGCAATACTATTATCTCTAGGCTTAGGGTTTGTAGCAGGTAGAATGCTTAGACCTAAACCTAAACAAATAGAATTTCATACCTTAGTTAAAGAATTAGAAGACAAAAGGCTAACAACTATGCTCGGTCTAGATGAGCTTGGTTATTATTTAAGTAGAAAAGAGATAGCCAATTGTCTTATGGATGAGTATTTAATCATTAAAAAATCAACGCGACATGAACACACCCGTAATAACCAAAAAGAAAATAAAGAAGAAGTATCCTAAGCTTACAATAGCAATATGCTATAAATGTGGTTGTAGAAATCATATTACATTAGCTAACAATGATGATGAATATTGCATTAGTTGTAACACAATGCTTAAGTAATGGCTAAACTAGGAGAAGTTCTTAAGCAAGAGATTAAAGGGAAAGGTTATACTCAAGCAGATGTAGCCAAGGCACTAGAGCTGCATCAAGGCTCAGTATGTAAGATTTACAGAAAATCAGACATGGGAGTTAAACTCTTAAGAAAGATTTGTAAACTCTTTGGCTTATC
>PIVM01000360.1 GCA_003353945.1 Gammaproteobacteria bacterium | reverse complement strand
TTTAAAGACCAGCAAGGCGTTTTGATAGGGGCGATTGACAACCCTGATTTCTACGTGGCGCAGGACTCCAGACTAGTCGATCCAAGCGTCGTTCAATCCGCGCCTTTCGACCCGAAGACCTTTAAACGAAACGATGATTACCTGACGCCAAACCTTAAACTACAGTATTTTGCCAATAAAGCCGTAATGCTTTATGGCACAATTGCCACCGGTTTTAAATCTGGCGGCTTTAATAATGGTAGTGCCGATATTAACCCAGACCGAAAGGGGTTTGATGAAGAAACTTCAATTGCTTATGAAGTCGGTGGCAAATTTACCTTATTCGACAGAACAGCCAACTTGAATGTCGCCCTGTTTCACAACACCTTCGATGATATCCAGGTAGCCACTGTAAGTGACATCGGTGATGTTGTCATTGTGAATGCTGCTAAGGCCAACATCCAGGGACTGGAGTTGGAAGCTAACTGGCGATTTAGTGAAACCCTGATCATCGGTACCAACTACGCCTATCTGGATGCCACCTACGACAAGTTTGATGAAGCCGGCTGCGGTGATGCTGGGATCGTCGCTTTCAATATGGGAGCAGGAAAATGTCATGCCAGTGACTCACCCACCTTGACCGGCACTCTCGTCAGGGATATGAAAGGCGAGACCCTGCAACGCGCACCGGAACATAGCGTCAGTACTTATCTGAACATTATCAACTCAATTTCCGAAAACTGGCAGTGGAGTACTTATATCGGTACCGCCTATACCAGCGAGCAATTCGTTAGTCTGACCAACGAGTTGCAGTTAAAGGCCCTCACTTTGGTCAATATGCGTTTTGGAATAAGGAACATTAGTCAAAACTGGACGATCTCACTCATTGGCGACAATCTTTTGAATGAGGATGATGCTGTATCCAAGCAGTACACGCCGGGGGTATTTGGGGGTATTCATGGTGCCATTCACAAGCCAACAACTTACGCGGTGCAATTTAGAAAGGACTTCTGATTTTTCGGTATTTTTAACGCACCTGTTGAATTGCGACTGAAGACTGAGGGTTTTGTCGCAAATAGCCGTTTTTCGGATTTGGCATTTTCAAAAACACCTATTTTGCAGTGTTTCCAAGCATCGAAATTCTTTCGAAAACTCTATTTTCGACAGAACCACAAAACGCGCTACCCGACGGCTTCACCGCCGGTTCGTTAAGTATTAATTTCATTATCAAGGAAAATCAAATGGCATATAATCTGCACTTTGAAAATCATGGTTTTATACTTGAGCACACAGGGATTACTACCATAGATGAGATTAACGAAATAAACGCTTTGGTACATGGTCATGAAAAATTTGATGCTCATGACTACCAAATTGTAAATTTACTCGGCGCAGATTTCTCTATCATCAATCAAGGTACAGCCAGGATGCCAGCCGCTACAGATTGGGGTGCATCTAAAACTCGCGCCAATGTCAAAATTGCTCTTGTCGCACAAGAATCTAACGCAATAGCATTTTGTAAAGGCTATATTTCTGAGTCACAAGAAATGGGCTCACCCTGGCGATTTAGATTATTTGATCAATTAAATGACGCCTATGAATGGGTAGGAATTTAACAAGTTTGAGCATAGCTGCTCTGCTGATGCTAAAGGCGTTAAACAGAGTCCGCTTCGAATAAATCTCCCTAATTCCCCTGATCCTATCAGTGCCCGCTTTCTCTAAGTAGTTAGCGCTGGGCTTCGAGCAATTGGCTCCCTACATCAGTTCATTACTGTTTTGAATTGCATAACTTGTTCAACAACTGCAGGGCCATAGAACGCTAGTTTTTCCATTTTAAACATGTCACTGTGCTCACGACTAATCACTGAATAACCACATTCTTTATTGTGATTGCACATCCGCTTGTCATCGCCTTGGTAGCCGACCGCACCCATTTCACCCCACGGTCGGGCATTGGCAGCTGGTAACAATTTTGCCAGCTTCACCGGTTGATCACTGGGCGAGTGCCACACATCGATGCGTTGCACTTGGCTACCCGGCACCAAATCTTTTTTAAGCGCTGGATTGATATACACGGCCTGCTCAATCGCGGCATGATATTTAGTCGTCGCTCGATGGATGATGGCGCAGCCGTTGGAATGCCCGACTATTAATGGGGTCAGGTTCAATTTCTTATGATCAAGATCTCAAAGGAATAAAAAGCCCAGCCCTTACGCTGGGCTTTTTGTTTTTAACAGCTATGATGAACGTCCGCTTTGTCGATTGGTGTAAGATATTTTCATTTTCCACGACCGGCCTCTGAGAAGCAAAAGCTAGCTCACAAATTAATCAAAATCTCAGCGATAAGCAAAATCCCAGAGTCTCCTTACTCTAAATTGGGTTAGTTCGAGAGAGTCTGAAACCAGTTCAATCGGACAAAAATTCTTTTTACCAGATCATATTGCTCGGTGAATTCGACTCTCAATGCACACTCTCGGTCACGG
>PIVM01001045.1 GCA_003353945.1 Gammaproteobacteria bacterium | reverse complement strand
CCCAGACTATACGCAGATCATCAAGGACCCTGCCGACATGATCGCTCTGCCCCTCGATCGAGAGCGGTTGGCCAAAGCATTGAAGTACCTTGTCGGAACCAGCAAGAAGCTCTCTGTTGTTTTTGATCTATGCAGCAACGGACGGCTCTCTTTGGCATGCGATGTATTGCGGACGGAGCTGCCGACGGACTACCGAGGTGAGCCCATGCTGTTCAAAGCCAATGGGAGATATTGCATGGATATCCTGCACCGTTTCACCGGGGACACCGTGACCTTTCATCTAGACGGTCCGGGAGAGGTGGGAGGCCCAATCCTAATCACCGCACCTCAATCAGATCCCGGATACACCTGCGTCCAAATGCCGATGAGAATTTTTGATAAGGAAGATTGAACCATGAATAAAAAGCAAGCTGTGGAAGCTCTTAACGGTTCGCAACGCGGTGCGGTAGGCAATCAAGATTTGTTTAAAGAGATGAAAGCCTCTGGTCTTGTCGCGGTTTTCAGTTGCTGTGACTACGGCATAGAATTCTGTGGAGCCTACAATGGAGGCGTGCAGTCAGATATGGTATATTTTAATAAGCAGGGGCCGATTATTGA
>PIVM01001044.1 GCA_003353945.1 Gammaproteobacteria bacterium | reverse complement strand
ATACAAATGGCTCAGTATTAATGGGAGATTTAACAGTTGATGAAATCAAATATCCAGCAAGTTCAGGTAATTTAATTTTTACAAATAGTTCAACTACAAGAATGGTAGCAACACCAGCTGGATTTTTTGGCATAGGAACAACAGCTTTATATCCTTTACATGTATTAAAGAGTAATCCAGCAGCTTGGTCTGGTAAGTTTCAAAACTTAACAACAGAAGTATTTATTGCTAATTCAAGTGGTAATGGTATGTCTATTAACTCAGGTGTAGCAAATACAGATACTGGAATTAACTTAAATGTTAGAAACGCAACAACAAACAATGTATTTATAGTAACAAATGATGAAAAAGCAGGTATGTTAACATCTACTCCAGATAGAACATTTCATGTTAATATTGGAGCAACAGGAGATGGTGGTAAATTTGGTAATGCTTTTGTAGGTAATTATTCAAACTCATCATCAATAGCATCATTCGCACATGATGATTTCTCACAAATAGATGGAAGTTATGCTCTTACACAAAACTCATCAGGTCAAACAAATATTAATTCAGCATCAGGTCAAGAATTACATATGAATATTGATCATAATCAAG
>PIVM01001043.1 GCA_003353945.1 Gammaproteobacteria bacterium | reverse complement strand
TCCCTTCAGCCGTATTGTACAACGCCTTCAAGTGCCACGCATTGCCAACTGCAATCCTGTATACCAAGTAAGCACATTATTTTTTCACTTTATTTTAATGGCTTTGCTGATTGTCGTCCTACCACCCTACCAACTTCCTATAGGCTATGCTGAACCTGAAGGATTTTGAAGACCTTTTCAGTGATGGCCTCAAGCAAATGGGTTCTTCTGATGTTGAATTTTTGAGTGATTCAGAGCTCAAGTCTATGTTTCAACCCGAAGAGCTGAGCAAGGGTGACAATGTCTCAGTAGCAAAAGCGATGGAAGGCCAGCAGCCTTTAGAAAATCTGGATCTCATATTGACACTACTCCGTGTTACTGACTCTGAGGTGTTGCGGAAAGATGGTATGAAAGGCGCTATGAAATATAACTTGAGGCTCTTTGATCAAAGCACAGTAGTCATGATCTTTGATTGTTTCAAGAACTTGCTGGAGATGGTAGTGGAAAACCCACACAAAGTAGTGTGGGAACTTCCCATGCTCACGCATGTTGAGCAACAGAGGCAGTTAGTGGAGTGGAACAAAACATCTGCTCCTTACCCTAAGCCTGGGTGGCTGG
>PIVM01001042.1 GCA_003353945.1 Gammaproteobacteria bacterium | reverse complement strand
TGACATTTACTAACAAGATACATATTATGTCCAAATTTCAAATTTTTTGCTCGAAAATTTTCCTAAAGGAATTTTCCATAGGACTTGCATAGGAGTTATTCAAAAAATTTCATAAAATTACGGAAAATTCGAAAAATCTAAAATTATCGATAATTTTAGATAATCCATGAAAATGAGAATAATCCATGAAAATGAGATTAATTGGGTCGTCAGACCCTTATCTAGTTTAGTCGACTTTTTTCTTCAAATTTGAATGTCTACTACACCTACTTTTTTTTTCCGTATTTTTTGTTTTTCTCTTGAACTAAAGCAGCTATGAAGCTGAAAATTGGACAGGAGACATTTACTAACAAGATACATATTATGTCCAAATTTCAAATTTTTTGCTCGAAGACATTTACTAACAAGGAATTTTGCATAGGACTTGCATAGGAGTTATTCAAAAAATTTCATAAAATTGCGGAAAATTCGAAAAATCTAAAATTATCGATAATTTTAGATAATCCATGATAATGAGAATAATTCATGAAAATGAGATTAATTGGGTCGTCAGACCCTTATCTAGTTTAGTCGACTTTTTTCTTAAAATTTGAATGTC
>PIVM01001041.1 GCA_003353945.1 Gammaproteobacteria bacterium | reverse complement strand
CTAACGCCCCAATTTACGGCATTTGCGCTTGGAGGCCGAAGGCCGGAGAGTGCAAATGTCCGCAACATTGGCTTGTTAGCACTTGACTTGCTTGTATATGATGGCAATATACAGAAATGATTGATTGGAAACAAGCTACAGGCTTTGACTGGGACGCTGGGAACGAGCGGAAAAGCGAAGAAAAACATGCTGTTAGCCAATTTGAGGCTGAGCAAGTGTTTTTTAACCAGCCGCTGCTGGTTTTGGAGGATATGAAACATAGCCAAAACGAAGAGCGATACCATGCCCTTGGAAGAGCCAATGATGCTCGATTGTTGCATATAACCTTTACCTTACGCTCTGATAATACATTGATCCGTGTGATTTCAGCGCGTGATATGCACCGAAAAGAGAGAATTATTTATGAGCAAAGTTAAAAGCACGCCTAAATTTAAAACGGAAGCGGAAGAGCGCGCCTTTTGGGAAAAACATGATTCCAGTGATTATGTTGACTGGAAACAGGCTCAATCAGTTTCAATGCCAAATTTGAAACCCTCTACTAAAACCATTTCACTCAGGCTACCAGAAGGTTTATTGGACAGCATTAAGATTGAAGCCAA
>PIVM01001040.1 GCA_003353945.1 Gammaproteobacteria bacterium | reverse complement strand
TCTCTTCCCCGTCCACTGCGTCGTTGCTGGCCCCCAGGAGTGACGTGGGAACTCCGCGGAGTAACCATAAACACGTTTGGTTGCACTGAATTATTATTAGTATTAAAACTCTCATTTGCATAATCCAAGTCACCAAAATCCAAGGTTGTGGGGAATGCTGCTGGAGACACTGCCACTTCATCATAATTGAGGGCGCGCTGCGCCTGCTGTCTGGTTCGCACAGTAGGGCCAACCGGAGCTGGCAACGTAGGGGCAACCTGCAGTTGTGGTACAACCCAGCTCATGTTGGGAGGCTGCATCTGTTGCAGTGGTTGTGGAGGTGCCCCCAAAGCTGATGGTGGCACTGACGCGAAGGTGATGTTGGGAGGCTGCAATGGTTGGGGTTGTGGTTGGGGTTGTGGAGGTGCCCCCAAAGCAGCTGATGGTTGCGCTGTCACGCGGACAACTCTCACACCAGTAGCAGCCTCCTGAGCCTTTGCATTGTCAGACAAGTTGACATATCTGTCCAGCAGTGCATGAGCCTACAAGACAAGTAAAATATTACTATGAAGTAATGTGTTTCATGATGATTATTTTGACATTATCTGTCATTGAACTTGT
>PIVM01000359.1 GCA_003353945.1 Gammaproteobacteria bacterium | reverse complement strand
GCGGCTGCGGGTACTGGCTGCGGGCTGCGGCTGCGGGCTGCGGCTGCGGGCTGCGGGTGACGGCTGCGGGCTGCGGGCTGCGGGTGACGGCTGCGGCTGCGATCAGCGCAAAAAAAAACCTTCCCAGGTGGGAAGGTTTAGTGTTCGTTTTTTTTTAGAATATGCTTTTCGTTATCCAGGTCACGCTGAATTCGCTACGATCCAGACCCCTGGTTATTCTTTCTACTTCGTCTTCGAAGATCCATTTTTTAACCAGTGCTCCGTTATTTGGTTGGCTTAAGGTAACGTCCAATCTATCTCCGGAGAATCTAATTTTTACAATCTGCTGGCTGTTTAACATGTTTTCCCTCGTGGTTGTGGTTGACTGATTTACAGAAGGTATCGGCAACAATTCATGAGCACAATAGCAGACAATCAAAAAAACAAAAAAAAACCCCGGCTGAAACCAGCCGGGGTTATCGTCGCTCAAATTGGGATCGCTGCTAACGGCTGCAGACAAGCCAAACAAAAACTATCAAACCAAGCGACCAACAAATCAACATACGCTCTCGTTCGGTATATTCGGCCCAATCACCAGCAAGGGAGCACAACACCCACACTGGCAGCGCGACGGCTGCAAACATTGAGAAACAGAGAATAATCATACCGCCACCCCCTGTTTCGGAATTCCAGCTTTGCCATAGCTGAATGCTACCTTGTCTCTGCGCAGTTGTTTAATTGCTTCGCTCGCTTCGCTTCCCTTGGGTTGTTGTCCATGAATTAACAACGCGAAGGATTCATCACGTAAACCAGGTATCGCGGCGTGACTATCGTCGTGATCAATCTCAAGACCTAGATCGTCGGCCTCCGATTGCGAGAACACTACTTTTGATTCGCGAAGACTATGTTCCTCGATTAAATGATCCAGTCGTCCACCCCTAGAAGCTGTCAAAACCAGGTTGGCTGGTATATCGTCAACCAATCGCAACCAATACTCAAGCGATTTAGTATAAGCATAGAACAACCTTCCGGGGTTGCGGATAGCAACGAAGCACCAAGCCGCGAAGTATTTAAAACTAAAAAAGTCCCCGCCAACATGAACGCGCCCTACACCTAGGTCGTTAGGCATAGCGTCACATATGGCATACGCCATGTCCTCCGGCTCCTTAAGCTTACGCAACTCGTCGAAATTACCCTTACGCAAATTGTAGGTTGATGGAAAAACAGCTTCTTGCGAAGCACTAAAGCATCGGAATTTCGTTTTCGGGCCGTCTTTAATTCTGCGCCGATTGTCAATCGTGACAACTTTTGACAAGCATTCTGACGCAAATGGGCAACTATGCCCCGACAATAGGTCAAAACTGTAAACCTTCCGATTGTGCTCGAGATATTGCTCGAGTAACTCAACGTCGTATAGTTGCTTAAGCTTAGTATTGGCTTTACTAAATCTCATGATTAATTCTCCTCGTTTGTGGTTGTGATCGTGGCTGCAATTCCAGCCAGATTGATTCTATCGCAAATAGAATCAAGCCCTAATTGGGTGACTTCCAATGTCCAGTGCTCGCAGGAGTAGGGAATTCCCGTAGGCTGATGAATAGGGCGGTCGATTGCAATCAGCCCAACATATTCCAGATAATCCCAGTACCTCATGAATTCGGTGAAATGCTGGCCAGCGTCATCGCGGGTGCAAGCGTGTTGCAATTCCGCAAACACTTCGCTCATTGTGCTCATGGTTTCGTTCCGTTGTGGTTGTGATTGCCGGGGAATTGTTCCCCGCTGCTGAAAACCTATCGACACAATGCAACGCAATCAACAGCACAATTCCACCACCACCACCCCAGGAACCACCCCCGCTGTTCAAGAACCGCTACCGATGCTGAAAAACCGCCAATGTTAAAATAGGCCAGATAGACAGTTTGGGCAGGCTGCGGGGTCTGCGGGGTCTAGGGGGTTTGGGGGGTTTGGGCAGACTGGGCAAGATACGCAAAAAAAGTAAAAGGCCCTTTGTATAGGGCGTATTCCAAAATTTTTTTTTTCAAACAGAGAAGTCGTCTTGATCGTAACCAAGATTCAATCTGCGATGCCTTGCCTTGTGGCATGCGGTGCAGAGTGCAACGAGGTTGTCTTGGTCAAGCCTGCGTGATGGTGTTTGTTCAATAGCAATGATGTGATGTACCTCAGTTGCTGGCTCACTGCGTTGATGGTGATCACAGTCAGCACACAGAGGATTGAAAGCTCTGAACCTTTCCGAGAGCACCCGCCACTGGTTATCGTAATCCCCTTTTCGTTTGCCATGAGCCTTTGGCTTGCAGTCTTCGCAAGGAACTTTCTTTACCTTTGCACCACAGTGACACAGCGATCTCATGGAAATTTCCAGACAGGTATTAGGGGTTGTGTGTTAGCCCAAAAATGAAGGCAGGGTACTTGATGCACCCTGCCTTTTAATTTGCATTGGTTGTTTTTTTAGCCCAACCAACCCGGCGAACACGTTCCAGATCCA
>PIVM01000035.1 GCA_003353945.1 Gammaproteobacteria bacterium | reverse complement strand
TAGCAGCAGGTGCGTACCCTGATGGAAAATTGATTTGATGGGTTTCTTCCACCCCCACGCTTGGGCCAATATGTTAAATTGCGAAAAGGTAGCATCAATTCAATGAGACGCTGCACTAGGACTTTTAAAACTCGCGCCACCCCCATGCAAAATCCAAGTACAATTGTCCCTATGAGTGATTCGTTCGATATATTTTTAGCGCACCTGTCTTGGAGGCCTATCTACGGATGCCCCGGGCGCTTCGTGCTCGTTGGTGGTGCTAGCAGTATATCGCCTGCAGTGATCACGGAATGCCTATCGGAACGTAAACCGGTTTCGTTTCGCGATACCAAGGCGGTCGACCCGGTGATTATCGTCGAGTTCGAAGGTGGCGGCTGTTAAAACAATCTAATCGTGCGTGTTTCGAGCGCATGCTGTCTACAGCGCACACTTGTTAGTTATCGCAGAGATACGAAGCGGGTAAAAACAACACTACGACTTTCGACTTTTAAAGGCTTGCTTGCGTTTGGCTTTTTTATCCGCCTTTTCCTCAGCTTTTTTCTCTAATATCGCTTGCACTTCGGCCTTCTCGCGCTCAGCAACTTCCGGGGTTTCGAAGCTGATGCGGCCAATTTTAACATCGCGAATTTCTGATAAGAATATTTCAGATATTTTGGTTAAATCAACCAAGCCGCCACCGGCTAAACAACCACGCTTTCTTCCAATAACTTCTAAGAATTCCAGTTCGGTATCGGGGACATGTTCGAGCTGATAGCGCTGCTTTAATAAATCCGGGTAGGTTTTAATAAGAAAATCTGCCGCAAAAAAAGCCACGTCGTCATAACTCATTGCAGTGTTTTTAATGGCACCGGTGGTTGCCAGACGATAGGCGGTATTTTCGTTTTCCACTTTCGGCCATAGAACACCGGGTGTATCAAACAGCATAATGCCATTGCGCAAATTGATTTTTTGCTGGCCTTTGGTGACCGCAGGTTCATTGCCCGACTTCGCGACCATTTTACCCGCCAGGGTATTGATGATTGTGGATTTTCCCACGTTAGGAATACCTACGATCAAGGCATTGATACTGGTCGACCTACCTTCTTTTTTAGGCACCAACTTCTTACATAGATCTTCGATACTGCGAACCTTATCGGCTTGTTCGGTACAACTTATCGCCATCGCCTTATTATTTTGTTGTTGTTGGAATTGGTTTAACCACAATTCGGTGATAGCGGGGTCAGCCATGTCGGCTTTATTTAATAATTTTATACGTGGCTTTTCGGTTTTTAAAGCTGCGAGAACCGGGTTTTCACTGCTGTAGGGAAGCCTGGCGTCTAAAACTTCGATGATCAGGTCCATGTTCGGCAAGATTTCTTTAATGTCTTTGGTGGCCTTGAACATGTGACCTGGATACCAGTTAATACTCATACCCGCTGGCCCCAAATCGAACCAGTATCGGGCTCTTTCTCACTCTTACCACGATACTTTATCTGTAAGCCTTTAAGAAAATACCGTAGGATTTGATCTTTACACTCACGATAGTGCTTGTGATCCTGGCGGCGGAAGAATGCGCTCAATTCGTGTTTACTTAATCGAAAGTCTGCCAACTCCAAAATTTCCAAGACCTCTTCCGCCTTGAGGTTAAGGGCGATTTTCAATTTCATAAAGATGATGTTATTCGTCAAACGTTGTTCGGGCTCAGCTTGTGGTCCGTCCTTTTTACCGCGTTTATCGATAATCAACCCGTTAAGGAAAATGGCTAACTGCGTGTCGCTGCATTCAAGGTAAGCGGGATCTTCCTCGTCTTTGAGCCAATCACAAACCTGCTGTCGTGTTACCTCGTAATCCACCAAGGCAAACAACGCCATCATTTTAGAATCGTCAAAATTAAAAATGTAGCGGATTCGCCGTAGAGCATCGTTACTTATCATAGCCAGATCCTGCTTGTTTCTCTTTTGGATAGCGCTCAAACATAGTTTTCATGGGTGCTTTAACCTAGAAAACTCAGTTGAACCTACTGCCAATTGCTTAAAAATTTGTGGACTGATTTTTTGGGGGTTTTTACTAATTTTTGGATTAGCGCAAACGGCACGTTTGGCAGGTCATAGCGCTCTTCGATATCGTCCAGCATCGCTAGCCACAGTTTCGAGGTCATTTCAGAATCGTATAGCGCCCTGTGAAAGACCCCCTGGGCGGGAATATTGGCGTAATTGACCAAGGTACCTAACTGGTGATTGGGCGCTTCTTGATAGATACGCCGTGCCACCAGCAAAGAACAGGCAAAATCACCGCTGTAGTGCCTGGAAATTGCCCTCAACTCAGCATCGAGGAAGCGCTTATCAAAGGAGGCATTGTGCGCCACCAGGTTGCAACCCGCTATAAAATCGGCAAATCGATGCATTACCTCGGCGCAAGGCGGCGCATCTTTCAACATATCATTGGTGATTCCGGTGTAATTCTCGATAAATGGATCGATACGCCGACCAGGATTCATTAACTCCTGGAAGCGTCCCGTGATCTCCCCCGCTTCGATGCGCACCGCGCCAATTTCAATGGCGCGATCGCCCATATCGGGAGACAGACCGGTGGTCTCAAAATCCAGCACCACTACGGTGTTCGCCTTCGCCATTGCTAGCCTCGTTGTATTTATAGAAACGGTGGAATTCTAATCTACGCCGTGCTCACTCGTACTCGTATTACTTAGCCAAAAGGGGCAAAAACCCTCCCACTAAGTATTGGAGGCGCACTTTAGCACTTCTGGCGCTTTCTAGCAGCTCTAGCGAGCGACAAGCGTAGTAATCGCTTGGCTCATATTTAGGCTAGAGGCTGTAGTATTGCAGCCCAGCACTTTGTTTTAAGGGGACAGTACCTGGATTTAAGGGAACAGTACCTGGATTTAAAGGAAGAGTTCTTCGTTTTAAGGAGCCAATTCTTTGCTCTATTGAATCAGTGCTTTGTTTTAGAACATCAGCACTGTTAAGATTGTCGCCAGGTTCGTGCCTTCCCTGTCCCTATTATTCATTTTCATATGGCGTCCAATGAAACTACTTATCCGCAATCTTGATCGCTCAACCACCGAAGCAGAACTGAAGGAAGTGTTCGAGAGCCACGGCCCCGTACAATCTTGCACACTGGTGCTCGACAAGGACACCGGTCTCTCTAAGGGCTTTGCCTTTGTTGAGATGCCTCATACGGGAGCCGCCAAAGCCGCGATGAAGGCGCTTAACGGTAAGGACGTGGGCGGTCAAAAAATCCGCGTTAAAAAGGCTGCGCCAAAGTAAATCACTCTAACTTCGCCTTTGAAGCAATATCCACCGCCACACCTCAGTGATATCATTGGCGGCGGCCATAATTGCGCCAGCCCGGTGCTCAGTGTAAAGTAGGCGAAAAAGAAAGGTGCGTTTAAAAAGAAAGGTGCGTTTGTCCTGAAAAATCAAACAGGCAATCGTCTACTTAATGAAGAAGCAACACAGCTGGTTACCTAATCGTGCGTTTCTTCTGTCTGCTGGATCAAATGCCACTCAAGTGTTGTGTTTTGATAAGACTGAGCGGGAATTGCTGAATCAATGTACCATCTTGTCATATCGCCTTCCGGTGTTCTCCGTTGTCAGAATATTGCAGGTGCAACTACAGTCGATGAGGCGCTACTCAAAAGTGTTGTCTCCGTCTTTACCACAGAGGGGCAGGGTGCCGGCCTTTTTGCTCTCGGTGCATTAAAACGCGACATTCCCCTGGCGGCGGTTACCAACTTCTGGCACGAGTTTGCTGCGGACTATGTGACGCAACTTTGCCATACACCGGCGTCAGCTGGCACTATCGAACCCATTGATCCACCCGCACACGCTGACCTTTCCCGTCTTTACCTGAGTGTGCCTCCCATGGTGGGTACCGAGTACGTCACCATTGATTCGCTTCAGGCCCAGTGGCATGCGATGGATGATTGGGTGCGAGGCGCCGTCGCCGATGTGGGTGGGCTGAGTGCTTTTATCGCACAGCATGCGCCGCACTGGCATCAGGTTGGTCGTGTCTGTTTTCATCTGGCCGAAAACAAGGATGATCCGGAATTTCCCTTTGCTTTTATGGTGAGCTATGCATCGGGGCTGACCAAGACAGGTCGGCTTCGCTATCTTCCGCTTGCCAGAGCGTTGCAGGAATATGCCGGGGCAAAAAACAAGAAGGCGCTAGTCAAACTACTTACCCCTGTCAGCGCAGCCGCCAAATGCAGCGCCTTCGTGAAAGAACTGGTCGATTCAGGCGACATTTATCATCCCTACCCATTGACAGCCGGTGAGGCATATCGCTTTCTGACTGAGGTGACCTCTTATGAAGAGGCGGGGCTTCTGGTTCGGTTGCCGGATTGGTGGAAGAAGCGTCCCCGGGCCAGGGCATCGGTGAAAATCGGACAGAGTTCCCAAGGTATTTTTGGTACCGATGCGTTGCTGGACTTCGATGTGAGCCTGGCAGTGGGTGATGAAACACTGACCCCATCAGAAGTGGAGGCTCTGCTTGCGCAGGGGGACGGCCTGCAGTTTATCAAGGGTCAATGGGTTGAGGTTGACCGGGAAAAACTGGAACAGGCGCTCTCTCATTGGCGGGCGATAAAGGAGGGGGCTGGTGACGGGGTCGACTTGATTCAGGGTATGCGCCTACTTGCTGGTGCCGGTGCTGATCTCAGGCTGCCTGATGACGATGAGGCGGTCGTGGATTGGTCCGCTGTTCATGCAGGTGACTGGCTGCAGGATACATTGTTGAACTTACGTTCTCCCGAAATGCTCAAGGCCGCGCAACCCGGTAAGGCACTCAAAGCAACCTTGCGTCATTACCAGAGCGATGGTGTCAAATGGTTGTGGACTCTGCAGGAGTTGGGGCTTGGGGCTTGCCTGGCGGATGATATGGGTCTTGGTAAGACTATTCAGGTTATTTCACTTTTGCTGATGTTAAAGAAAAAGAAAGCGGGGCCATCGCTGGTGATTGTGCCGGCCTCACTGCTGGCCAATTGGCAGAACGAGATCGCCAAATTTGCGCCATCGCTGCGATGCCTCCTTCTGCATACCTCACAGATGGACCGTAAAGACCTCGATAAATTTGTTTTGAACGCTGGGGATGCCGCCAATGATTTTGATGTGGTTATCACTACCTACGCCATGGCTGCTCGATTGGAGGGAATACGGGAAGCTAATTGGCATCTCCTAATCCTTGATGAGGCACAGGCGATCAAGAACCCGTCGAGCAAGCAGACTCGGGCAATTAAAAAGATTTCTGCTCGCAGTCGTATTGCCATGACTGGCACGCCGGTAGAAAACCGACTCTCTGACCTCTGGTCTCTTTTCGATTTTCTTAATCCCGGCCTGCTCGGCTCAGCCCGTCGTTTCAAAGAGTTCATCAAAAGCCTGGAAAAGCAGGAACACGTCGGTTACGCTCCGCTTCGCAATCTTGTCAGTCCCTACATTCTACGTCGTCTTAAAACTGACAAGCGGGTTATCGCCGACCTGCCGGACAAGACCGAGGTCAAGGCATTCTGCCGTTTGAGCAAGCCGCAGGCGGCTGTCTACCAGCAGTGTGTGACGCAGATGAAACGTAAGCTCGACACTGTTGAGGGGATAGAGCGTCGCGGCTTGGTGTTGTCCTATCTGATGCGATTCAAACAGATCTGTAATCACCCCTCTCAATTGAACGGTGATGCGCTTTATGAACCGTCTCACAGCGGTAAATTCAAGCGTCTGCAAGAGCTGTGTGAAGAGATCGCCTCACGTCAGGAAAAACTGCTGGTCTTTACTCAGTTCCGGGAAATGACAGCACCACTTGCCGAGTTTCTTGGTGATTGTTTCGGTCAACCCGGATTAGTGCTTCATGGCGGAACACCAGTGAAGAAACGTGAAAGCCTGGTCGAGCAATTCCAGCACGAAGACGGTCCACCGTTTTTTGTTCTTTCGCTCAAGGCTGGCGGAACGGGATTGACGCTGACGGCGGCCAATCATGTCATCCATTTTGATCGCTGGTGGAATCCGGCCGTCGAGAATCAGGCAACTGATCGGGCTTTCAGGATTGGCCAGAAGCGAAACGTGCTGGTGCATAAGTTTATTGTGCAGGGAACACTTGAGGAGAAGATTGATGCGTTGATTGAGGAGAAGACAAAACTCTCGGAGGAAATTCTAGAGGGCGGTGGTGAGACAATGCTGACCGAGATGAGTAATGAAGATCTGCTTAATCTTGTCTCTCTTGATATCGGTTAGGCCCTTAATAAGCGTGTAAAAGTAGTGTAAAGAGGAAACAGATAGATGTCGCGATATGATGGTGGGTGGCCTGCGTATGTGCCGGTTGCACAGCGCCGTGCTCAAGCAGTACGGCAAATGGCGAAGTTGCGCAAGAAAGGCAAGGAGATTACACCTGTCGAAATTGATGGGCGAAAGATCACCCGTACCTTCTGGGGATCGGCCTGGTGCGAACATCTGGAGAGCTTCAGCGATTTCGCCAACCGCTTGCCGCGCGGAAGGACTTATGTGCGCAACGGTTCTGTATGTCATCTTGCCATTAGCAAAGGAAAGATCGAGGCGATCGTCAGTGGCAGCGAGCTTTATAACATCAAGATTGTAGTCGACACGCTACCCAAGGCGAAGTGGCATCGTATTCGAACCTCCTGTACCGGGCAGATCAGCTCCTTGATCGAATTACTGCAAGGTGCCTTCTCCGATGAAGTAATGCGGGAGGTAACACATCGCCAGAACGGACTCTTTCCGCAACCGGATGAGATCAAGCTCGACTGTGACTGCCCTGACTGGGCAACCATGTGTAAGCATGTTGCTGCCGTTCTTTATGGAGTTGGAGCCAGACTCGATAAAAGCCCGGAACTACTCTTCACCCTGCGTGGTGTCAATCATGATGACTTGATCAGCGGTGAGGCCGCCGCAGCTGTCGATGCCGTTGTTTCATCCGGCTCGTCTCGGCGTCGACGGATGAAGGGCAGTCTCTCCAGCGTTTTTGGTGTCGATGTTGACGAAGAGGTATCCGGCGCAGTTGAGCAAGACGCTGAGCTACAACTACCCAAAAAGAGTGCAATAAAAGAAAGCACGCGTACCCGAAAGAAAACTGTTAATAAGAAAACTGTTAATAAGAAAACGACAAAGAAGAATGTAAAGCGGGAGGCTGGCAAAACGGCCGAAGTAAAAATCAACAATACGAAGCTTGGCAAAAACAAACCGCAAGCAAGAAAAGGGAATAGATTATCCATCCCGACTTCAAAGGCCGTTTGTGATCTGCGCGCTAGCTTTGGTATGAATCAGGCCGAGTTTGCAAAAATTATGGGTGTAAGCGCTGCGAGTGTCAGCAACTGGGAAAAGAAAAAGGGAACGCTACGTATTAGTGAGAGCAGCCTCAATGCTTGGAAGGCAATCTGTCAATTGGACCGAAAAGAGGCTCAGAAGCGGCTTAAGAGGGATTGAATATCGATTTGCACTGATAACTGCCCCACCGATTTGAACCAGCGCAGTTGAAGGCGCTGCCAGTTCCCTGTTGTTTCCGGTCGTTTGAGCAGCTACGTTTTAACGGATTGAAAATCCACCTTAACTCCATCCTTGATTTCAGGAAAATATTTTATAGCTGAGCAATAACCTCTTCAGGCTCTGCCCGTTGGGTGTAATCGGCATTGACATAAGCGTAACTGATCACAGCATTGGGTTTGACCACATAGGTTGCTGGTATTGGCAATGTCCAGCTGTCATCACCATTACACTTTGGCAGTTCAAAACCAAAATTGGTATAGATAGGCTTGAGTTGTTCAGCCAGCTCAAAGACCAGGCCGACGGCGTTTGACAGCTCATTTCCTGCATCGCTTAATACTTCAAATTCGAGCGCTTCTTTTTCCGAGGCGCTGAGTGAGTCGTCGGGCAGCTGAGGGGAGATCGCAACCAGAGTTGCTCCTCGATCTCTTATCGCTTCCATCGAGCGTTGGTAGGCATGGAGTTCAAGACTGCAGTAAGGGCACCAGCCACCCCGATAAAAGCTGACAATTAAAGGCCCTTTTTCAAGAAGGGATTTTAACGAAACCTCTTCACCCTTGGCGTTAAATAGCGAAAAATCCGGGAAGGTATCGCCAACTTTAAGCCCCTTTTTTACGATGTCGCTTTTTACCAGCTCATCGGTTGCCGTGAGCAGAGCCTCAAGTACTTCAGCCGGTAGCTGTGGCGCCATACTTTCCTGAAAGTTTACGATTTCCTGCGTGAGTGTGGTCATTGTGTCCTCTCCATGTTAACTAAGCGGTGTGAGTCTTTGGTCGCTCTCTGAATGGTGACCCCCCATTGATTTCATTGTAGACAAAATAATTGGACAACGAACAGAGCTTAATTACTCACGCGCTATTGCCTCTTCTATGGCGAATATGTAGAAGCGGGGCAATATGCATGCGATCTGGCTAATTTGGAAACAACGCAAGGAGAACCAATTCACTCCGAGATCGTAAATCTATTGGCTGCAGACCCAATAATTCAGGCTTTGCCTCCCATGCAGGATAAGTAAGCAGACCATTGCCATAGAGATATTTATCACAAATTACCAGAAAAGCTGTTGCTCAAACTCATTTCTTAAAATTAATCAGATAGGATTAACCCGATAATCAAGCCAAATCACCGACTTTCCCAAGCATCCACACCGTCCATTTTCTGGGTAGCAGGGGTAGCAATATTGCTAATAGTTTATTGCTCATACCGGGTATTACCACGGGTTGACGTCGTTTATTGACCGCTTTCATTGCCGTTGCGACAACGGTTTCTGGCGACTGCGAAATCACATCCATTAACTTCTTTTTAAAGCCATCGATATCGCTTGATCGTTCAATGAACTGTGTTCTAGTTATTCCTGGAAGTAGCGCTTGCACATAAACATCGCGACTTCGCTCTTGATACCAAAGCGATTCTGAAAACGAGGCAATAAAACATTTTGTTGCGCAGTAAGTGGGTTGAATTGGGGTGGTTAGGTAGTTGGTAATCGATGATAAATTTATCATTGCGTCGCCAGCTGTCGCATGCCGCAAAAACGCGTGGGAAAGCTGCATAATGGCGGCGCAATTTACCGTTAAAATATCGCTCTGTTGATCAATGTCGGCATCGCGAAATAGCCCAAATTGACTAAATCCCGCATTGTTAACCAGCACGTTGATACGGTTTTCTTTGATCAACTCTACACAGCTCGCGATCCCACTGCGATCACTTAGATCCGCAACATGATAGCGGTGGCCTTCCCCGAGTTCAGCCACCAATTCTTTTAAGCGTTGTTCGTTGCGTGCGATATTGATGGTTTGAAATCCTTGGGTCGCTAGCTGTTGAGCGAAGACTCTGCCTAAGCCCTCGCTCGCACCCGTGATGCATGCAATCTTACTCATAAATTAACTCTCTGCTTTTACCTGATCAGCAACATCCAACCGGTGGTTTAGGATCGTGGAAATAAGCGTCTCATGTTTAATTTATATTACATGATGTAACATTGTTTGCAAATGCTCAGAACTGCCCTAAAATAGCTCGCTATGAACGAATCAGCCGTAAATATTGATGGGCGCAGCAAAAAACGCCCCGGACAAACCGAGCAGAGGAGCAGTATCTTAAAGGTTGCTGTCGCTTTATTTTGCCAGCACGGCACAAAAACCGTATCCATTTCCCAGATTTGCCAACAAGCGGATATCACTCGACCCACGTTTTATCGCTGTTTCAAAGATAAAGATGCGTTGCTTGAAGAACTGTATCAAAGCTCAGTGAATCGGGCGGTTGAAGATATTTTACTACGCCATTTCGATGAGCCCGGTAAGGGGCTGGAATGGATTAAAGCCTCATTAGAAGAAGTGTATGAGGCCATATTCAAACAGTCTGAGCTAGCCGACTTGCTGTTTCGAGAAGCGGGGGATCCAAATTCTCCAGCTCACGCGGTTATCAATGCTGCATTTGACAATATTGCGAAAACATTACTTCACTCGGCCGGTATCAAAAAAAATAAATCCGTCGCCATTATTTATTTCAAAGCGATCATGGTTGCCAATCAATGGATTGTGCATGATGCGATTAATAAGGGATTGACGGCGAAATCGAAAAAGGAAGCCAAGGAAGCTTGTTGGATGATGGTGTCCAAATTATTTGCTAATGGTGAGTTGCGGGTGTAGGCAGGTGTAGTAGGTGGTAGGTAGTAATAGCTGTCGCTTTGCCCCGAACGTTGTCGCAGCAAGCTTTGCTTGCTGCGGCTCGAACCCGCGAAGACTCTGCTAGTTCACATCACTTTTGCGTTGTGCGCAATATCCGGATCATGGGTCGGTTTTGATCCGCTGACTTTTGATTCTCTGTGAAATGTTGAGTGAAGTGAATCTCTATTTAACCGCTTTCATATCTTAAGATACTCAATCAATTAATAGACGTCGGTTTAAAAAGACTTTAAACTTACATTCTGTAAAATAAACAAAAGGTGATAATTATGAACCTTTCAGCACAAGCAGCAGATCTTAAAATGGTGGGTCAGCCCATTGATCGTTCTATTTCCCAAACTTCGCAACAGCGTTTTTTGCTATGGACTCTATTTTGGTGGGGTGGCGTGGGGGTGTGCGCCTTTTTGTTTTATTTCGGGGTATTTGATTTCCTATTCAGTACAAAAATATCGCTGTATGGGATCAGTATCTGGCTAAATGGATGGCTATTAGCTTTATTGGCGCAAAAAAACGAAAGCCGGTCAAAAATGGGTCTATACCATGACTGCCTGGTGATATGGATGCTGTCTTATGCCATAACGAATATATTTTGGGAAATCCCTTGGGTGATTTTTTCTCCTTTTGTTTTTAGTAATCTTAACAGCATAGATGATGTGCTGACGTATACCGATTACATGCGAGAGAACCTATTACATATGTATTGGTGGATGCTTGCTTCTTTTAGCTCCGTTGACTTGCGTACGGTCAATCATAATTCTACTTTCTACACTATAGAAATTTATGCTTTTGCGAATGTGTTATCAACAATCTACTTTTTCTATCTAAATAAAAAGCGTTCACCTTTTCGCTATTTAGTGCCCGTGCTCAGTTGTGGTGCTCCTGCTGCTGCAACATTTGTTTTTTCTTTTTCGGAAGTATTTGCCAATTTTGAAAATATGCCAGGCGGGGTAGCTGATATTTTGCTTGCGTTAGTTTGGACTCAATACCAATATTTCGTCTTCCCTCTAATTTTTGGATATTTGGGTTATCAGCTATTTCTGGATGACTGGCAACAATGCTATGTAAAAGGTGAAAAGACAGCGTTTTCCGACAGTTAAATGCTTCATCCAGTTAGGACTTTTCGCCACAGAGCATCTCGCGTTTTTGACCAAAGCCGGGGACTTTTTCCACCTGGAAGCCGCTGGCTTGTAATTCACGCCGGACCGCTCCAGCTGCTGTGAAGGTGGCAAAGCTTGAACCGGGTCGGCTTAAGGCCTGCATAGTGTCAAATAATGTCTTGGTCCACATGTCGGGATTTTTTGCGGGCGCGAAACCGTCAAGGAACCAGGCATCGACCTTGAGGGTACTATTATCGCCAATAATAGGGTAAGCGCCAGTGGCCAGTTTTGGCAGGCAATCAGCGATATCACCGATTAATAAATGCAAGGTGATGTTATTGATTGTGATTGCGTGGAGACCTTCAAAGTGGAGACCTTCAAAGTGGTGGCCTTCGAAAAATTCGCTTGGATAGTCTTTCATCAGCTGTTGACTCAATACTTGTAAGCTTGGCCAATGAGACAGGGCTGTTTGCAGGTCATTGTGGTGCAGAGGATATTTTTCCATTGAGATAAAATGCAGTTTGGCATCTGCCGGTGCATACTGCTGCCAGGCCTGGCAGCTTGCGAGAAAATTCAGCCCCGTGCCAAAGCCGGTTTCAGCGATAATAAATTGGCATGTGGAACTTGTGTCAAGCCGTTCCCAGCGCTCTTTTAATCGGTTATGGTGGATGAAAACATATTGCGTTTCTGCCAGACCGTCGAATTGAGAGAAATATACATCCTCAAATTGTGTTGAAATAGGGGTTCGTTGCTCACCCCAGCGGATATTGGCAAAATGCGTTGATGGATCAGAATCGTTCATGAAAACAACAATACCAAAGCTAATGATTAATCAGAGAGCTGCCTAGTGTATCAATTGCTGCATCGGTATCCTATCAATCCCTTGGCAGTATATTTATTTCTGTGCCTATTTTCTTCAACGTTGTTGGCAGCAGCTGTTGATTATGAGCAGCAGCGCATTGCCATTGCCTTAACCGCCGAGCCCCCCAATCTGGATAGTGCAAAAACAACCGACTCCATTAGCATACTCGTGTTGTCGCATATCAATGAGGGTTTGCTACGTTACGACCAGCAGGGTGATTTGACGGCAGCAGTTGCGCTGCAATGGGAGATGGATGATAAGCAGGTGCGTTTTCAATTGAGGCAGAATGCTCGCTGGAGTGATGGGCAGGCGGTGACGGCAGCGGATTTTGTCCACGCCTGGCGTCGGGTGGTCGATCCGGCCAATGCCTCTTCCTATGCGTTTTTGATGTACCCGGTTAAAAACGCAAGGGCGATCAATCGTGGTGAGTTACCGCCTTCGGCGCTGGGTGTAAAGGCGGTGTCCGATCATGAGTTGCTGGTGGAACTGGAGCGACCCTGTGCCTATTTTTTCAGTTTGATGGCCTTTCCCACCTATTTCCCGCAGCGACAGGATTTTGTTGATGCGCAAGGCAAACGTTACGCTGCCGATGCGAATAATTTACTGTTTAACGGTCCGTTCACACTGGAACAGTGGGTGCATGGTGCCTCGCTTCGTTTGAAGAAAAATCCTCGTTATTGGGATCAGAAAGTCATACGACTGAAGCAGATTAATATTGACCATATTACCAGTGATACGGGTGCTTTATTGAATCTGTTTAAGAATGATGAAATTGCCATCACCGATTTAGGCGCCGAAACATTACAGACTGCACTGCAAAGCCGCTTGCAGATGCACAAGTTTCCGACCGGGTATTTGTATTTTGTGCGTTTTAATTTGCGAAAAGGGCATTTAACATCGAACCGGTCTTTTCGGCGCGCCATGCAAGCGGTGTTTGATGCCGAATCCTATACCAACAAAGTGGTGGCTCGCCCAGGCGTGTTGCCGGGGCGCTCACTGTTTCCCAAAAGTGTGCGAGGGGCGAAAGAGTCTTTTCGGCATGAGCACCCCTTGCCTGCGGTAGAAATCAGTTTGAAAAAAGGTAGAGCACTGTTGGTGCAGGCGAAGCAGGAATTGGGTTTGACCGACATACCACCCTTGGTGTTGTTGACCTCGGACTCGCCGGCTGCCTTGCGTCATGCCGAATATCTGCAGAATCTGTTTCGCATGACACTGGGTCTGGAGATACGTCTGGATCGCCAGATTGCCAAGCAATTCTGGGCAAAGGAGGATGACGGTGAATTCGATATGACGATCAGTGGCTGGGGACCGGATTATGATGATGCCATGACCTTTGGTGATTTATTTGCCTCCTGGAATCAAAATAATCGAGGACAGTATCGTAACGCTGACTATGATCATTGGGTTGAGGTTGCACAGAACAGTCTGGATGCGCAAACGCGCATGCAGGCTTTTGATCATATGCAAAAACGGATCAGTGACGATGCGGTTATTCTTCCCTTGTTCGAAAGTGCGTTGATTTATGTGCAGCATCCACAGCTCAAAGGCGTGGCACGTTATCGTTTTGGCGGCGATTTGAATTTTCGATTTGCTGAGGTCGTGAAGCCTTGATAGATTGATCTTTTTACAACATTACAGACTGAAAAGCCAAGAAAAACTATTATGTTCAACTATTTTTTCAAGCGAATAGTGTTTGGTTTATTAACCATCTGGTTCTTAATTACGGCAACATTTTTTGCCATGCATATGATTCCGGCAGATCCCTTGGGCGGTGATAAAGCCTTGCCTGCTGAAATCAAACAGAACCTGCAACAGTATTACGGTTTGGACAAACCCTTACCTCAGCAATATGTCATTTATCTTAACAAGATTTTGCACGGCGATTTTGGTTACTCCTATACCCAGCAGAATCGACGTGTCAACGATATTATTCGCGAACACTTTCCGGTATCCGCTCTTCTGGGAGTGATGGCTTTAAGCTTTGCTTCTCTAGGAGGCATATTATTGGGAGCGATTACCGCACATTTTCGACATCGTTGGCCTGATGCCTTGGTGATGGCCATAGTGATTGCCTCTATCAGTGTGCCCAGTTTTGTTTTTGCAGCATTGGCGCAACTGGCTATTTTGGGGCTGAATGATCTGCTGGAACGACCCTTGTTGCCGGTCGCCGGTTGGGGCAGCTTTAGCCATATATTAGTGCCTTCGATGATTTTGGGTTTGGGCACATTGGCTTATATTACGCGCATGATGCGCGCCAATTTGATCGATGTGATGAAGTCGGATTTTATCCGCACCGCGCATGCCAAGGGTTTGTCGCAAGCTCGAATTTTTTGGCGCCACCAGTTACGTAACGCCTTATTGCCGGTGGTTACGATTTTGGGACCGGCAGTGGCGGCGGTGACGACGGGTGGTTTTGTTGTGGAACAGGTTTTTGCTATTCCGGGTTTGGGTCGTTATTTTGTGCAAGCAGTGGCGCAACTCGATTATACCGTGATTATGGGCACAACTGTGTTTTACGGCTCTTTTCTGGTGTTGATGGTCGTGCTTGTTGATTTGCTTTACGGTCTCATTGATCCTCGTATACGCCTGGCGGGGACTGATCGATGACAGTCAGATCAGCATCCATACCAGCCGTTTCAGCGGTTGACTTTGAACTACTGGAAAAACCATCGACTGAAACATCAACTGTATCTGCGGCGCCACCGCGACCCACTCTTTTCAGGGCGCTGATAAGAAATCCCGTCACTGTGTTTGCTGCTACTGTTGTGGCTTCTGTATTACTGATGACGCTGCTAGGCCCGTTATTTTGGTCTGTTGATCCAGCCCGACAGAATATGGCGGAAATTTCATTGCCACCCATTGCTAAACGGTCTGCTCAGTTGGTGGGTTATAATCGGACATGGCGCGGTGAACATGTGCCGGTGAGTGATTCTGAATTCAGGCCAGCATCTGAGTTGGTGGCGGTAACAGGCTTGCGCACTGTGCAAGCAAACACAGAAGGAGTTCGCATTGCCTGGCAAAAAATAGCGGGTGCGCGCACTTACCATATCTTTCGTCATGAACTTGAACCATCCGGACCTTTTGATTTGGGTATTCCGCTAGGGCAGGTTGATGCCGGTCAGTTGTATTACGAAGACCGACTGGGGTTACAGCAGAAAAACTATTTCTATTCGGTTGTTGCCGGTGATGAGCGGGAGATTTCAAAAAACAGTTCAATGATTCTCGTGCGCCCTCATCCTGCAATCAGTTATTGGGATGCTCAGTTAGCAGGATTGATTGACGAAAACCATCAAGGCATTGAGGGCGAAGTGATTGAATTGCCCGCACATCCATTAGGCACGGACTATCTGGGCAGGGATATTTTTGCGCGCCTGATGCAGGGAGCTCGTACATCGTTATTTATTGGTTTATGTGCGCCTTTTTTGTTTATCGGCTTTGGCTGTGTTTATGGTGCTGTGTCCGGTTATCTGGGGGGTTGGGTGGACCATTGGATGATGCGTGTTGTCGATTTTGTTATCGCTTTGCCGTTTTTACTATTCATGATTTTGTTTAAGATTATGTTTGGTATTGGGCCGGGAGAAAGCGGTGTACTGCCCATGTTGATCGCCTTGGTTTTATTGAGTTGGCCGGATAGTGCACGGCTGGTACGTGGTCAGGTGCTGCAGTTGCGAGAGCAAGCCTACGTTGATGCGGCCCGACTGTTGGGCGGTAGCCATGCTTATATTATTCGGGCGCATCTGTTACCCAATGTGGCGAGCGTGCTATTGGTCTCCTTTAGTTTTGCAATTCCTGCGGCCATTTTTACCGAAGCTTTTCTTTCCTTTATCGGTTTGGGTGTGGTGCCGCCCACGCCGTCCTGGGGATCGATGTGTAACGATGGTATACGCACGCTGTTAACCCATCCTCATGAACTATTGTTTCCTGCCACCATGATCAGTCTAACCGTTTTGTCGTTTAATCTGTTGGGTGATGGTTTGCGTGATGCATTGGATGGGCGGACATCGCTATGATCAATAGGGCGATGCAAACAAACACAGTTGCCTTATCGGTAAGTGATTTTTCGGTTTCATTAAGAGCAGAAGGCGGCGATGTAAAGATTGTGCGTGATGTCTCTTTTACGCTGGAAAAAGGCCAAACCATGGCGCTGGTGGGTGAGTCGGGTTGTGGCAAAACGATAGCCATGCTGTCACTAATGGGATTGATACCTGACCAGCAAATAGCGAGCGTGAGTGGAGAAGTCTTGCTACAGGGAGCACCCATGCTGGGTCTGACTCAAGACGAGTTGCGCTCCCTGCGGGGTAATCGCATTGCCATGATATTTCAAGAGGCAATGACGGCTTTAAATCCCACGATGACGATCGGCGAGCAGGTGGCGGAGCCATTGATCGTACATAAAAAAATGAAGCGAGCTGACGCCATGAGGCGGGCTGAAGTCTTGTTGTCAGAAACGGGCATTGATGAGCCAAAACGACGACTCCGGCAGTATCCCTTTGAGTTTTCCGGAGGCATGTTGCAACGCGTGTTAATTGCGATGGCGCTAGCCTGTGAACCTGCGGTTATTATTGCCGATGAGCCCACTACCGCGCTGGATGTGACTACTCAGCAACAAGTATTGTCCTTATTCAAACAGTTGCAGACTCAGCATGGCACCGCTTTGTTGCTGATCACCCATGATCTGGGAGTCGTATCGCACGTGGCGGATCAGGTGGCGGTGATGTACGCGGGGGAAATTGTTGAATACGGTGGCATCGAAGAGGTTTTCGGTAATACCGCTCACCCTTATACGGCTGCATTAAAGGCATCCACCCCTGCCTTGCAACAGCGTGGGCAAGCGCTGACTGTGCTGGAGGGTCAACCGCCAACGGCAGGGTACGTGGCAAGCGGTTGTGCTTTCGCCAATCGCTGTGACCGGGCCATGCGAATTTGCACTCAAACACAAGCACCCTGGATAAACAGGGTGGATGGGAGAGCGAATGGGAAGGCGGATGGTCATGCTCTGCGTTGCTGGCAATATCATGATGCCAATCCACAAAAAGAGACATTGACCTGATGGGCGAGCCGGTATTGTCAGTGCGTGAGTTGTGTCAGAGTTTCTCCTCAGGGCGAGGCCAGCGCACAGAAGTATTGCGACAGGTCTCTTTGGATATTTATGAAGGGCAAGTGCTTGCTCTTGTGGGGGAGAGCGGTTCAGGGAAATCCACACTGGCAAAGATGATTATGGGGCTGTATCGCAGAGAGCGCGGTGAGATATTTTTAGATGGCAAACCGATGCCGACGCGGTTTAGTGCGCTGGATTTTCGACGCTATGCCTCGCAATTACAGATGATTTTTCAGGATCCCTACGGGTCCCTGAATCCGCGGTGGCCAGCCAGGCGAATAGTGGAAGAAGCTTTTCGATTGCAAGGGCGTGAGGTCTCTGAATCGATTTTGTTAGCGTGTTTTGAACAGGTTGGCCTGCAGTCGCAGCATCTGTTGCTGTATCCTCATCAGTTGTCCGGTGGTCAACGCCAGCGCTTGGGTATTGCTCGAGCCTTGGCCGTTGGCCCCCGCTTACTCATATGTGATGAGCCGACATCGGCGTTGGATGTTTCAGTGCAGGCGCAGATTATTAATCTGTTAATGGATCTCAGAAAGCAGTATCAACTGACTTTGTTGTTTATTACGCATGACCTGGCGTTGGCCCGATTAATTGCAGATGAGGTGCTTGTGATGTATCAAGGTGAGATAGTTGAGCGTGGTGACAGTGAGAGAGTATTTTCAACACCTCAACACCCGTACACCAAAAAACTGCTTGATGCTGTTCTTGGATAGTCTTCTTTGGTTTGTCGACATAGGCATTATGGAGCGCCTGTGGCTACGGTGAATGGTTCACCCTGATGTTCGTTTTATTATCGCGTGTCACCAGCATATCGATACTTAAAGAAATAAAGAAAAGCAAGGCGCCTGCTGAGTGGAGTAAATGCTCCTGTTGAAGGCCGGGTTGCAGGATGGCAACAACCTGGGTGTAGAACAGGAAGCTGAACAGCATGGTCAATTGCCTGGAATTGTTCGCTATTAAAGGCACAAGCACGATCATCCAGATATAGTAGTAAGACGTCATGGCAACGGCGGAAAATAGTGTTGGACCGGCAAGCGGTATGAAATACCAGATGGGAAGATTTCGACGTAACAGCAGTAGATAAGTAATAATTGACAGTGCAATTGCCGTTATCCAAATCCAGACGCGTTCATGTTGTAATTGGTGATAGTGTTCTTTCCAGGTAAGAAAGGGGTCATCCAGTTTTTGATCAATTAGCGATTCTGCTGTAAAACCAGGCTCCCACCCCAGTAGTGTCGACAAGCCCATATGATTCACCAAGGGAGTTCCCGTATGCCTGCTCATAACCAAATAAAAATCGGCATAGCTATCAAAGCCAAGAACAAATCCAACAACAAGCACAATAATCACAAAGGTGGCTGCGATGCTGATAAGAAGCTGCTTTCCCATTAAGTCCAGCTGTCGTCTTTTTATGGCCTGAATCACTATCGCCGTGATCAGAGACCCCGCGAACACAAGTGGAAATAAGGTCAATAATCCGGAAATAGTGATGCTTGATCCGGCAAGTAGATAACGTTCTCTTTTCAGTGACGCCATACCGATGCATAGGAACGCAAGCCAGGTGAGTCGGCTGAATCCTCCGCCCGTCCAATCATATTGCCAGGGGTATCCGAGCCCTAGTAACAAGGCGGCTACAGCACAGACTCGTAAGCCGAATCCCCAATGAATGGCAGCAAGAATGACGATCAATGCGACTGTGTCAATCTGTGTGAGCCATTGAAGTTGAGTATGCGTGACGTCAATCCAACTCGACCAGATCTTAAGCCAGACCGTATTGATGGGCGTGGCGTTATAGCCATGATCGCCGATCGCTCGCGCCAACACGGGAAGTCCATAGAGATCACGAAACGCCAGAATATCTTGTTTAAATTGTTTTTCTGATGCGGTATTAAATTGCATGGGACACGCACCTTCTTTCGTGAGAGCCCAGCGTCCTCGTTTCAGGTTATTGCTTTCAAGATCTCGGATGCGATAGCGTACAAGTTCTTGGCCGTCGCCATTTTCCAGCAATACCCTTGCAGTGCACTGATACAGCTTAAAGTAACCCAGATCGTCAAAGTGTTTACTGTTTAGCGCATAATGAAACATTTCATGTTTATGCAGGTAAGTGCCATTTTGGTGAAGCAGCCCAAACTGGAAATAGGCGAGCACGCCAACGAGAATAATCAGCGAAAAGAGCCGGAGCTGGTTAGGGCGTGATAATTTGTTGTGGCTCCAAATAAACAGAGGAATTGCAAGCAGGCAAAGAAGAGCCTTGAACCAGTGCATCAGTAATTACCTGTCAGAAAGTTATCAGCCATAGAATAAGGGGATAGTACGGCATTCATTATCTACGCGCTTTTACCCGTTATTGCCTCAACTTGCACAACAATACCATTAAAGTGAGCAATGCCGGATATGGGTTCGATCTGATTTGGGCCATCGGCGGCGAGAATATTGGAGTTGACGCCAGTGGTTTTGCAGGCAACGCTCAGGCCGTCGGAGCCCTGATGTCCCCAACCTTGCGGTAGTGCAACGGTGCCTGGCATGAGGTCATCACTGATAGCCGCAGGTGCCTCAACAACACCGATGTCATTGCTTATTTTAACGCGTTGTCCTTCACTTATGTCCAATTTTTTCGCGTCTTGAGGGTGTATATACAGATAGTTAGTATTTCGTTTTCCTTTGACAAAGGCTTCGTCGTTATGGGTCCAGGCATTGTGGCTGAAACGTTCGCGTTTGGAAATGAGTTTAATCTTGTTTGTCTGTTCTAATTCTTCTTTGAACATGGCCGGTAGGCGGGAGGCCGCCAACTCGACTAAATCCGGTGGTGCAAGTTCGACTTTATTTGATGGTGTATGGACGCGTTTTCCTAAGTAGTTATTGCTTTTCCAGTCGCCTCTTAAAACGCCATGGGGCGAACGTCGCAGTTTGTTGAGTGATCCTTGTTTGCCGAAACGTGAAATCATGCCCAGCAGTCGTTCAGGCATGGGTGTGAATTGTTTGCCGAGCAGTGGAATTTTCTTTATTCGTTCGCAAGTGTTGAGCACAGTTTGCAGTGCTTTAGATCCGTAAAACGGCGCACCGCATATATTGCTCAGCTGGGTTAGTATCCAGGCCTCGTCGCGGCATTCTCCTGGAGGACTTACCAGACGATCCGTGTATTGATAATAGGGTACAGGGGTAAGACCAATCATGCTGGTGAAGGCAATTGGAATATCCGGGCGCTCGGCAAAGTGAGTGCCCGGTAGAATGTAATCGGCATAATTGGCCGTTTCGTTGCGCACGATTTCAATGCTGATCATGAGTTCAAGGCTGTCGAGTGCTTTCGCAAATTTATTGCTGTTGGTTCCCATCATCAGGGGATTGCCTGACATCACAAACAACGCGCGTATCTGGCCTTCGCCGGGTGTTAATATTTCGTCTGCCAATAAAGGAGTTGGCAAGCCTTCGCAAAGACTGGGAAAATTACCGATGCGGGAATAATTTGTCGGAGAGGGGTTCTCGGCCAACAACTTGTTGTAATCAAAAATACCCTGACCCATCAATGTGCCTCCGAGCCGGTCAAGGTTGCCGGTGATGGCATTGATGATTTCCAGAAACCAGAATCCAAGGGTTCCGTTGCGACCAAGGTTCAAGCCGGTGGAGGCGTATAATGCGGCGCCATCTGCCTTCAGATAGGCACTCACAAGCGCGCGTAAAGTATCAGCTGAAACACCGGTCACCTGTGCCTGCTTTTCTGGCGTCCAGTCCGCTACGATTGCCTTGAGGTGTTCGAAACCATTCATGTGTTCCAGTACACGTTGGTGTTTTACGCCATCTCGTTGCAGAACTTCGTGTAGAAACGCTGCCAGAAAATACACATCGGTATCGGGGCGGATAAATACCTGATCACCGCCGACCTGTTTGGCTGTTTCCGTGCGCCGTGGGTTGAGATGTACGACGCGGCCACCACGTTCTGTAATTGCTTTAATCCGCTCGGTGGGGTGCGGCAGATGAATCATGCTCATTTTCGAGACAGTGGGATTACTGCCGATAATCATAAGAAACTCGGCGCGATCAACATCTGGAAAAGTTAGCGCCATTCCCGTGCCATACATTCGCTCATTTACGGCAAATTTATTATTTAAATCGAGTGAGCCGGGATTAAAGAATTTGCTGGTGTTAAGGCCTTTGAGAAAACCCATGACAAACAGAGGCAACAGAGGGCTGAAACTGACGGGATTGCCAAAATAGAGACCAACACTTTCGTCGCCATGGACCTTGCGTAAATTTTTCACTTTTTCGCCAATTTCATTCAGTGCTTGTTCCCAGGAAATTCGCTGGTATTGGCCGTCAACCTTTTTAAGTGGATGTGTCAGGCGGTCTGGCGTTGTGCGAAATCTTTCAAAAGACAGCCCTTTCATACATGCGTAGCCTTTGCTGACAACATGATTTTGATCCGGTTTGATGTTAGTAATATGGTTGTTTTCAACGTCAACCACTAGGCCACAAAGGGGTTCGCAAATTCTACAGAAGGTTACTTTTTTAGATTTCATTGTTGTTACCTTGGGGATCAGCTGTCATTTTAACAAAGTTTGGCGTTACTTGTTTATTGGTTAAAGCGATGATGGTGCAATTCCAGTTCTGACAAATATGATGAATTGATTGAGCTGGAAGATGTGAGGTTTTTTCTGAGTCAGTAAATGGAAACAAGCTATTATCTGATTCGCAATTGAGTTTGGCTTGAATGTTCAGGTAATCTATAAAAAACCGATTGAATTTCATTGACTTACAATGCCAGTTGAGCGCCAGGTGAGCTTACACTACGGGGAAGAACTTGCCTGTCCGAAAATAGTGTAAATCCTACGAAACAACTAGAAAGATCAAGCTTCTCAATCGCTTGCAAACCAGGTCACACTTCCACTGTGTGGGGCTCGCAGTTTCAGATATTCACCTTATTGATGCTCATTTTATCGCACTATACTTAGCTTTAGTTAAGCTGCGGTTCTTCCCTCTGGATAGGACGCCTGCATGCATTTATATCCATGATTAGGCACTTCGTTTTATGATGAGTCAAACCAGTGATACAGTTTCTGAAGCCGTATTGTTTTTTGATGGCCCCTGTGTCGTCAAAGAAATGTTGTATGCTGAGTTTGAGGCAGTGCTGGACAACGTGGTTGGTATTCAAGAGTTTGCCGGGCGAGAATGCCAAGCAGTTTTTGTGAAAGTTAATCGGCAGCTTTTTGTCAAGGCGGCAGTTTTCTTTTCCATTCGTTTTGAATCGGATGGGTTGGTAGAGAGAAATTGGAATATGCCGCTCATGCATATGTCAGAAATTTCCGGACGGGGTCCAGACCTTGGTGCTGGGGCTATCCGCCTGGCCTGTCGCAGTCAATGCCCGATAGCATGGCATCAACGAAGTCTGTGGGATCCGGTGATGGGCGCTGAAGGTAATAGTTTTGTTGCTATTAAAAATGCACTGCAAAATAATAAGCTCTGCCTGATTACTGAAGAACACGCACCACCAACACCAACACCAACACCAACACCAACACCACCAGCAGCACAATCAACAACAGAAACTGCAATGGCTGAGCCGCCTGTATTGCAGCCATTGTTTAATGGGGCAAGCAACGCGCCTCAGTTAACGATGCAGTTGCCTCAAGCAGAATTGCTTGCTGGTGGATCAGTGCAACCGATACAAGCACAAAATAATGCCGATAGTTTGCCTCAAAACGGTGAGTCCGAAAACTTATCCGTATCTATTGAGCGGTTTAGTCAATCCGAGCGGAATAAAGCGGCGAAACTGATTAAACGATTGCGTTTTCAGTTGACTACAATGCAAACCGCTCATAAGGATTCAATGGATAAACTGAAATCCGAGCAGGCATCTGAGTTTGAGCAATGGCAGCAAAAACTGAGTTCCATGCAGAAAACTCAGGAGGTAGAGAAAAAACGCAATATTGCATTAAAGGAAAATTTGGCAGAGCAGGGAGAAGAATATCAATTGGCCAGAGAGCAGTTTCTTGATCAGATCGATGAAGCCAAAGCATTGGAAAAATCACAACTTGATAGTCTGAAAAAGAAATATGGGATGGAGTTAAAAGCGAAACTTGAAGCGGAATCATCGCAGCTCAAGGAAATGCTCGATATGCGTGAAGTAGAGCTTTATTATCGGGATGAGCAGATAGCCAATTTGCGAGAAGATATCGCTGAATTACGTAATGATAAACAAAAATTACTCCATGAGGGCGGGGATAGATTCCTGGATAAGCTCAGCCAGTGTGGCATCACCTTTGTTGCTTATCACCCCGGTGCGGGGCATTTGACCATTCCTATAGCAGATGCTGGTCGTTATCTTGAGTCTCCCATTGCCTATGTTGCTGAAAAATGTTTTGTTACAGAAGAGCGTTATCTGAATTGGCTCGATCATTATCAACATCCTTGTTGCACAGGAATGCGGAATGACAAGGAGTGCTGTGCTGTGGAGTTGCCCAGGGCGAATTCGCCGGGTCATTTTATACCAGGCAAGAGTGACCGATGCCAGGAGCATGCGCTGAGTGCTGCCAATATTGATGATCAGATGTTGAAAATCAGCTAAAGATTTCTGCTGTTCACTGATTGAATCGCGGGAGCCGCACTTCTCGGTCACAACTCCCTTTAACAAAAGCGGATAATTAATGCAAAGTGGCTAAATAATTACTGGCAAAACTTTCCGCAATAAAGTCTGTGTCACCGCGAATTATGGAGACGCGCGCTAGCATCACAGAGAAGCGGTAACCGGCAAAGACAAGGTAGTAATCAAGATCATCCGTGCCGTAGCCGGTCAATTCTGACCAGCGCTTAGCGGTTTCTTCACGGCCGGGAATGCCTTCTAGTCGGGGCGCGCCCAATCCAGTACTGAACAATTCATCCATAAAGATCCACCAGGCGATATCCTGTTGTGGATTACCCAGTGTGAGCATTTCCCAGTCTAGTAGTGCTGCAACGTCTGATTTGTCTTCTTTAAATAACACATTCGACATGCGTGAATCACCCCAGCACAGTTGCTGAGTATTGTCTGTGGGCTTGTTGGCTTTAAGGTATTCAAGTGCATTGTCGCAGGCGGCATTTTTATGTCCCTCGAGCCCCCAAGTATAATAGTTTTCCCAGTAAGCAATTTGCTCATCCAGGGATTTTGGAAACTCAAATGATTCGATTAATTCAGCGAATTTGCCTTGCTTGGTATCGACCTTATGAAAATCAGCCATGGCATCCACTGCGCGCCACCACAAATTCTCTCGAACCGACGAGTCGGCTTCACACACCCAGCCGTCCATGTGATAAGGAGGCATGTCAGGTGGTACGATCCCGGCCACTTTTTCCATAATAAAGAAAGGTACGCCCAAAATATCGCCTGTTCTGTCTTCGGCTAACAGGGGTGGGATGGGAATATCTGTTTCGATACCCACAGCTTCCATAATGGCGTATTGAAGGCCAAGGTCGTAACGAGGGAATACCAACTTTTCGCCCTTGGGTTCCAAGCGTCCTACAAAAGCATGTTTTTCTTTACCTTTGGCAGATTCAAATTCGGCATCAAACAATATGGTGACATTTGACATGCCCGTTCCTTCAGGAATTTCCAGCTCTGACAGCTTTACATTTGTTAGTTCTGGCATGTGTTCGGGCAGCCATTCCTCTATTCGCTGACGCACAGCGTCTTTGTCTTCCAGGCTGGGAGTAGGTCTAGCATGTTCTTCAGTCATTTCATCCAGACTGGGAGTAGGTATAGCACCATCAGTCATTCTGTTATTCTCCTATGGCTCGCAGTTATGGGGTTCTTTTTTTGTTATTAGGGGGGGTAGTGAGGGATGTAACCCTATTTACGGCAGGCAAGCATAAACGCCATCATTTCCACTGTATACCCTGCTTAGGTTAAGAAGTTGTTAGGTTTTTTAGACTTGAAACTTGTTTCCATAAGATGCAAGGTAATGCCGAAGAATGTTCATTGTGGAGCGCTGGATAATGAGTGAGAACCTAAGAGATAAAATTTGTCTAGTGACCGGCGCCAGCCGAGCTGTGGGCAAGGAGCAGTTTTCCAACGATCTTACTGAATATCAATGGTACCCAAAACACTCGCTTCGCTTATGGAGCAGGCCCTGCAATGCGCAAGCTTATTGCACCCTACATAATAATCACAAGTGAATAGGAGAGGATAGAAATGGTTGAAGTCAGTATTGAACGTGAATTTGACGCACCTGCAGAAAAACTATGGGCGATGCTTGCTGATTTTGGTGATATCAGCTGGATTCCCGCCATCGAAAAAGTTGAGTTGGAAGGAGAGGGCGTGGGCATGATTCGTCATGTCACAGCACCAGGCCTGCCCACTTTGGCAGAAAAAATGGAAGCGATCGATCATGAAAATATGATATTGGATTATTCCGTACCCGAAGTTGCTTACATGCAAGTGAAAAACTATTCTGCCAGAGCGCAGGTTTTTAAACTGGGTGAAAACCGTTTGCGTGTACACTGGTCTTGCCAGTGTGAAGCTGACGGTATTGACGAGGCTCAAGCGACAGCCAATACCGAAGGTTTTTATGAAATGATTATGGAGTGGGTAGGGGACTACTTGAAAAAATAAACAACGACAGAGTACCGTTACTCAATTCAGGCTGGCCTCAAATATCTGGCGGTGCAAAAGTTGGGTTTCGACTTTCGTGAATATCTTGTAATCGTACCTCAGCGGTTTTTCGCCATGGGTCTGATGGATCGGGTAGCACATAAAACTGTTCATCCTTGATGGCTTGCAGGATGCGCTCGGCAAGTATGCGTGGGTGTGTTGAATTTTGTGTTGCGGTAGTAATGGCATCTTGTGCCATATCTCGAATGTCGGACGCGTTGAAATTGCCCAATTGATCAGGGCGATTACGGTGGGATTGAGCGATAGCGGTATCGAATAATTCTGGGCAGACACACGAGACCTTGATTTGTGTTGCTGATAAGGTCAGCTCATGATAGAGACATTCGCTCAATGCAATCACAGCATGTTTGGTCATATGGTAGATGCCTGCATAGGGCATGGCAGTCAGAGCAGCCATTGAGGCAACGTTTACCAGGTGGCAGGGATCTCCCTGTTTTATCATTTGTGGAATAAAACTGCGAATGCCGTTAATAACTCCCCACTGATTAACGCGAATCAGCCACTCAAAATCGTCAATAGTGGATTCCCATACATGCCCACCCGAATAAACACCGGCATTGTTACAGGCGATGTGAATTGCGCCAAATGTGTCGATCGCTTCCTTGGCCAAGGCGTCAACCTGCCCAGGATTACCGACATCGGTCGGTACGCCAATGGCTTCTCCGCCAGATGCTCTTATCTTTTCAACCGCTTTGGTCAGCTCGTCGTGTTCGATATCGGCAAGCACCACTTTCATCTGTTGTTCAGCAAAGAGTTTGCTTAATTCAAAGCCGATACCACTGGCGGCGCCTGTGACTACTGCAATTTTATCTTCAAAGTTCTGCATAGTTCAGATCCTGTTTTCAATCCGCAGTTGGTTCTATTGGGTTACAATGCGGATTGACAATAACAAAAAACTATACGATCGTATAGTTTGAAATAATGAGAGGCAGAATTAGCTATGAAAATTGACGGGCCATTTTATGCGACTATGGATACCGCAGCAGCAGAAGCCAAACGTCTAGCCGCAATCGGCTATGACGGTGTGTATTCATTGGAGGGAAGCTGGGACCCGTTTTTTCCGCTGGTTCTTGCGAGTGAACACGCGCCAGAACTGGATATTGCTACCGGTATAGCCGTAGCCTTCCCACGTAACCCCTCTCATATTGCCTACCAGGCATGGGACCTGCAAAAATTTTCCAAAGGCAAATTCAATCTGGGTATAGGATCACAGGTCAAGGCGCACATTGAGAAACGCTTTGGAGTGGACTTTAATCCTCCGGCTGCAAGAATGCGGGAATATATTCTTGCAGTGAAAGCGTTTTTTAACTGCTGGCAACACGGCGAGCGATTGGATTTTCAAGGGAAATACTATCGTCATACGCTAATGACACCGATGTTTAATCCTGGTCCGAATCCCTACGGACTACCCCCCATTATGCTAGGAGCTTTGGGGCCAAAAATGACTGAAGTGGCCGGTGAGGTGGCTGATGGCCTGATCGTTCATCCCTTCAATAGTCAGCCGTTTATAGAAGAAACGACACTGCCCTCAGTGGATGTGGGTTTGGCAAAGTCTGGCCGAAGTCGGGACGATTTTATTATGCAGATTAATGCGATAATCATTACAGGTGAAACGGAAGAAGCCTATAAAGCAGCGGAAAAGAGTGTGAAGGATTTGCTGGGTTTCTATGCGTCTACACCGGCCTATCGACCACCGATGGATGCCGTGGGTTTTGGCGATTTACAGCCCAAACTGAATGCGCTTTCAAAGGAAGGTAAATGGGCTGAGCTTGCTGCCTATATTGATGATGATTTTGTCGACGCCTTTGTCGTGCGTGGCCGTCCTGAAGAGATTGCTGCGAAACTAAAACAAAAATACGGCAGTTACACGGATAGACTGGCTATCTATGCGCCCTATGCGGCCCCAGATCAGATGTGGAAATCCATCGTCGCCGAATTAAAAACTGTGTAAAAATACTTGCAATTGATGGTGGAAAGTCAAACAATGCCCTTCGATAAAGCTGTATTTTTGACCTATTGGGCAAAAAGGAAAAAAGTAAAATCAAGAAAAATAATAAAAACAAAGGGTTATAGGGATTTTTTTAAATTTTTATTGCTCTTTGCATATGATAAAATTGTCTGACAGCGATGTTGGTGTAACGATTTTATAATAAAAAAACAGTTTTTTGTTCAGACAAATAACAAATAAATGGTGGTCTATACCTTACGTGTATAAGTAGTAACTGCTTTTAATATGTTCAATATAATGGAATAAGTTGGAGAATTTCCCATGTCCCGTTTGACCGCGAGAGTGACTTTTGAACGCCTTACTCAATGGGTAAGGTATTTTGTGCCTGTGGCATTGCTAATTGCTGCCGGCTGTAATTCACAGCCACCGCCACCGCCTGTCCAGTATTTTACTGTTCCCAATGGTAGTGTGATTTCTGATGAACCGGCGACTGTGGGTGTTGTCGGTCTGTCGGATAAAATAGTCTGCTACACCGTTGGTGCCAGTTATCCTTCTGTAGCTAATGGTGAATGTTATGGGGGCTCGACGGAAATCAATAATGACACTATCAGCCTGACCGAGTGTGGTACGTTACCTGTCAAATTGGTTTGGGAAGATTCTTCTGAGCAGAAAACAACAAGTGCTGTGTACACGCTAGATACGCCTTCCTGCCAACCTCCAGAAGATAATGACGGTGATGCTATTCCGGATTCAGCGGACAATTGCATTTCTGTGGCAAACGTATCTCAGGCCGACGTTGACAGCGATGGGATTGGTGATGCTTGTGATCCTTTTGCCGATGTTGATCATGACGGTATAGATGATAGTCAGGATAACTGCCCATCAATAGCGAACTCAAATCAGCTTGATTTGGACAGCGACTTGATCGGTGATGTCTGTGATAGTGACAAGGACGGAGACGGAGTGGCAAATGGCGCTGACAATTGTCCGATAACGGCAAATACGGATCAAGTCGATTCTGATGCAGACGGTCTTGGTAATGTTTGTGATCCTCTGACAGATTCCGATGGCGACTTTGTGGCTGATGACGAAGATAACTGCGTCAACCTCTCCAATGCGGATCAAATTGATGTTGATAATGATGGCGTGGGTGATGCTTGCGACGATCTTATCGATTCGGATGGCGACAATGTTGGAGATGACGTAGACAACTGTGTCGATGTCCCCAATGCCCTGCAGCAAGATACCGATAATGACGGTCTTGGTGATGTGTGTGACGCGATCAACGACACGGATGAAGACGGTGTTGCTGATGAATCCGATAACTGCCTGACTGTCGCTAACCCGGATCAGATCGATCTGGACCAGGATACTGTGGGAGATGCGTGTGACGCGTTTGTCGACCGCGATGGCGATGGCACTGTCGATTCAGAAGATAATTGTCCAGACACCGTTAATGACCAGTTCGATCTCGATAATGATGGAATGGGTGACGCTTGTGACAGTGATAAGGATGGGGATAGCCATCTGAACGACGTTGATAATTGCCCGGACTTGGCCAATGCGGCACAAACAGATGATGATCAGGATGGCATAGGAGACGCCTGTGATCCTATCGTTGATAACGACGGTGACGGCACACCGAACTCAACGGACAACTGTCCAGACGATATCAATTCAGATCAGGCGGATATGGATGTCGACCAGATTGGTGATGTTTGTGATGACGATATGGATGGTGACGGTGTGGCTAATGCCAGCGATAACTGTGTTGACACAGCAAATGCAACTCAGGTCGATGACGATGAGAACGGCATTGGTGATGCCTGTGATGCAGATACCGATAGCGACGGTGTGATTGATGGTTTGGATAACTGCCCGGATTTTGCGAATTCAGATCAGACCGATGACGATGACGACGGTATTGGTGATGCGTGTGATCTTCTTGTCGATAATGATGGTGATGGTTGGGCGAATGACAATGATAACTGCCCCGACGTAGTTAACTCTACGCAAGCCGATCTTGATGGTGATGGCGATGGTGATGCCTGTGACTCCGATCGTGATGGTGATTCGGTCGACAATAGCACCGATAACTGCCCGGATGTGAGCAATAGTGACCAGATAGATGTGGATGCGGATGATATAGGTGATCTCTGTGATCCGCTGATCGACAATGATAACGATTCTGTGTCTAACGACCTGGATAACTGTATCGATGTTGCGAACCTTGATCAGATCGATGTGGATCAGGACGGTATTGGTGATGCCTGTGATCCGATGGTGGACAGCGACAATGACTTGATTGCAGACGCTGATGATAACTGCGTGGATGTTGCCAACAATGATCAGAGTAATATCGATGGAGATGCTTATGGTGATCTCTGTGATACCGATATGGACGGTGACGGTGTGGATAACGGCACTGACAACTGTCCGATCTCGGCCAACGGCTCGCCCCCCGACGATCAGACAGATACGGACGGAGACGGTATTGGTGATGCGTGTGACCCGCTGACAGACTCTGATGGCGATTCGATCAGTGACACTAATGACAACTGTCCCAACGTTGCCAACGCTGATCAGGCTGACGGGGACCAGGATAGCATTGGTGATCTTTGTGATAACGACTGGGATAACGATGGTACTGTAAATGGCGCAGATAACTGCCCCAACACCTCGAATGATCAAGCGGATCTTGATGATGACGGTATCGGTGATGTTTGTGACGATGACAGAGACGGTGACGGTGATCTCAATGTGCTTGATAACTGCCCAGATACATCCAACCCAGACCAGGCTGACTTTGATGGAGACAACACGGGTGATGCCTGTGATTCGACGCCAAATGGCCCCGATTCAGACGGTGACGGAGATGGAGATCTAGTTGATAACTGTATTGACGTGCCAAACCCTGATCAGGCTGATGGAGATGAGGATGGTGTTGGTGATGCCTGTGAACTACCCCCCTTCTATGTCATACAGGTTCAAAACAACGGCACCTGCTACTATCCGTCTAACGGTGATGAGGTTTACTCCACGAGCTGTAACCCGGATGATCCGGCGCAGCAGTGGTTGGTCACTCAGGTAGGTGGCTACTACATGTTCCAGAACGTGCAATACGGTGGTTGTCTGCACGGTTATGGCGCCGGCTGGTGGAGGGCTAATACCGATATCCGTGGTTGTAACAGTAGCGACGACTCACAGTTGTGGACCTTGCGAACCAGTGGTACGGCAGGCAACTCCGACTACCCGATCCAGCTGAAAAATAAGGGCGTAAATTACTGTATCTACCGATGGAACGATAATAGGGCTGGAGGCACTTTAGGTAACTGCGACTTACCGTCTAAGGACCGACGTAGCCTGGGTATCTATCCGGGAGGAGACAGCACAGAGCCGTTGCAGCCATAAATTGAGTTGTTGATCTGTTTCACTCCGGTGCCTTTTCCAACAGGATAAGGGCCGGGGTGATTTCTTTTTGAGGTATTATTTTTAATCTGTTGTTCTTGGTCTGTTGTAAAAGAATGTCAGTCCATTTAACGGCGCAAAAAAGTGGTCGCTTTTTTCCTTTTGTGTGAATCATATTTTCTGTTGCGCTGATAGCAGTTGGTCGCTACGGACCTTTTCTTGCCTTGATTTATCTCAGGTAATGTAGATGCTTCGTTTAACCGGATTTGTTCACGACGTAGTGCTACACGTAGTGTTTCAAACACTAATCCCTCATAGCGCACTAACCACTGTTTTCCATCCCAGAGATAATGTATAGGCAGGCTTAGACCGCTCGCGATGGCTTCAGCCTTGCTTGTTTGAGATCGTGAAGGCAGTGGGTTGCTTGCCTCTGAACGCTTATGCAATATGCAGTCAGAGAGTGTGCAGTTGAGTGTTGATATGTCACCCATTTGGGCCAGGGCGCTTAGTTGCGCATTTGTGTGAAAATGCTGAAAAAGAAGGGCGCCTGTGTGATTCAGCTCTCCACTGGAATAACACAGTTTTGTTGTGTAGATGCCACGCATGAAAATACTGATGGCAACGGGCGAATCGACAATCATAACCAACGTCCGTTAAGTTCACTCAGCCAAATACTGCTCCTCTCACTAAGGAGGATCAGTTACAGGAAGCTGTTTATATTTTGAGCTTCTTCTTATTAAAAGATAGTCAGCTAATAACATTTGGGCAAGACTACACACTTAAAGCGTGATCTTGATCACAGTTCAAGCGATTGATTTTTTTACTGTAATAACGAGTCGATTTGCTTGTGTGTCTGGCAGTTAGAAACGCCCATCAGGCTATGGTAGAACGCAAGAACCTGTGATCTTATCGAATCTCGAATGTCGCGTGCTTGCTGAATTTGTTCATCGCTATCTCCCTGCAGAGAATAGAAATCCTGTATTGGCCATGTTACAAGAACGGCGTGCTCGCCATATAGTTGCTCAATAGAGCGCTTGAAGACGCTTGACTGAAGATTACCTTTGTCTTTAAAAAGCATGATGACAAAGTCGAAATGTTCACCTTCGGCAAACCAGTCAAAAACAGACTTGGGACCTTGAGAGGGTAATTCAATGCCACATTCCCTCATAACAATGGTGGAGAGGCCATTGATGGGAGCCGTTTCAAATCCGGCGCAACACGCATCCAAATCGTTGCCAGCCAGATGCTGAGTGTAAATCTGTGCTATGAGGCTGCGAGCACCCTCATAATTACATACATACAGAATACGTTTTCGATCCATCGCATTACTCCCTGGCATGGAATTCGTCTAACAATCCCACAGGCCAATCCCTAAATTGATTCCTAACTAGAAGGCTAGACCGCATTGTTTCTCTTGTAATGGTATTAATTGTAATAAGCTGCATAGTTATTGATCGAGAATTCGAATTCGTCCTTAAGAAAGCAATGAAAGTCATACCCTAATCTGCACTATCTTCTCTGCACCATCTTCGTATAATGATGCCAAATTTTTCTGTCCGTTGTTGGACACAGCACATGATTGGCGTAACAGGAACACTAACAGGAATCCAGATGAGTAACGTCCGTACCCGTATAGCACCCTCACCCACAGGTGATCCTCACGTAGGCACTGCCTATATAGCCTTGTTTAATCTCTGTTTCGCTCGCCAGCATGGCGGTCGGTTTGTATTGCGTATCGAGGATACGGACCAGGCGCGCAGCACGGCAGAATCAGAACAGGCAATACTGGATTCTCTTAAGTGGCTGGGTCTTGATTGGGACGAAGGTCCCGATGTTGGCGGCGATTTTGGACCCTACCGACAAAGTGAGCGAATGGGTATCTACCGACAGTATGCTGAGCAATTGGTGAAAGAGGGACATGCATTCTATTGTTTTGCCACACCCGCAGAGCTAGATCAGATGCGCCAGGAACAGATGGCGCGCGGTGAAACACCCAAATACGATGGCCGGAGTTTGGCGCTGTCGTATGATGAAGTGCAGCGTCGACTGGAAAACATGGAGCCACATGTTATTCGGATGAAAGTGCCGCATCAGGGAGTTTGTGAGATCAGCGATATGTTGCGTGGTAATATTCAGATCGATTGGGCGCAGGTTGATATGCAAATTCTACTCAAAGCTGACGGTATGCCCACCTATCATCTGGCAAATGTGGTGGATGATCATTTGATGGAGATTACCCATGTCATTCGTGGTGAAGAGTGGATAAATTCCGCCCCAAAACACCAATTGCTCTACCAGTATTTTGGTTGGGAAATGCCAACGCTATGCCATCTGCCTCTGTTGCGCAATCCTGATAAAAGCAAGCTAAGCAAGCGTAAAAATCCCACCAGCATTTTGTATTACCAGCGTATGGGCTACTTGCCCGAAGCCATGCTTAATTACCTGGGGCGCATGGGTTGGTCCATGCCGGATGAGCGGGAAAAATTCAGCCTGTACGACATGCTATCGGAATTTGATATCAATCGCGTATCCTTAGGCGGCCCCATATTTGACACTGAAAAATTACGCTGGCTGAATGGTTGCTGGATTAGAGAAGAATTAGATGCGGATTTGTTTGCTCAGCGTTTGCAGAACTGGGCCTATAACAGAGAGACATTGATGCCAATATTGCCTCACCTGCAACAAAGAGTTGAAATTCTCAGTGACGTGGCTCCCATAGCCAGCTTTTTAGTGTCGGGCATGTTGGATCTTTCGGAAGATCGATTTCTTCGGGAAAGCAAGCTGGAGAAGTCAGAACTCTTAAAATTGCTGCAATTTGCACTGTGGCGGCTGGAAGCGTTGAGACATTGGCAGCGCGAATTGATTTTTGAAGAGATCAAATTACTGGCTACCCAGTTGGAAGTCAAACTCAAGGACTTTCTAGCGCCTCTGTTTGTTGCGATTGCCGGAACAAGCGCCTCAATTTCAGTGATGGATTCCATGGTGTTTCTTGGTCCCGACTTGTCGCGCGCGCGCATTCGGCATGCAATTGAAGTGTTGGGAGGCGTGTCGAAGAAGCAAACGAAAAAGTTAGAAAAAGACTATGCTCAACTTGGAAAGGCTGCTCAGGGCAAAGACGCTTGACATCATGGGAGTGGCTCAATAGAATGCCGGCTCCTTTATTGGGGCTATAGCTCAGCTGGGAGAGTGCTTGACTGGCAGTCAAGAGGTCGGCGGTTCGATCCCGCCTAGCTCCACCAATTTACAAGTGAAATAACCGGCCAGGTTTCTACCTGGCCGGTTTTTTTATATCTGCAATATCAAAACAGTCTCTAATTTTGAAAAGCTTGCAGCGATCTAATATGCTGGTTTGGTGAGCGGGCATTCCTTCCAATAATATACGCTGCATATATAAGGTGATTTTATATGTTCATATAAAACAGATAGATGCAGCTGTGGTGTATGCTTGTAATATATAGTTGATGTGTTAGGATCGCGTTGTGACTGATATCAACAACCAATAAAACTTCGGTCAGAGTTCGTGCCTTTCGCTGATCCCAATAAGTAGTCATTCAGCTGTCGACGATATGTGATCACATTGGTTTCCAATGATGATTTCTGTTGTGTAAACCCGTCTAGGGATGTAGTCGTTGTGAAGTTAGCATTGAACAACAAAAAGAAGAGTATTCAAACTAACAAAACCTGAACTATCGCATCAGGTTGAAATAACCTACAAGGAATGCATCGCATGAATGGTGAATTTAAGCTTGTGAAGCCTTTGGTAAATCAGTGCCTCGCTGCTGTTGGCGTAATGATAGCCCCCATCATTACCGTGTTGGCGACGGGGTGTTTACCGCCGCCGCCAAACCCGGAACCGACAGCACAGCAGATTTTCGAACCGGATCCGGGTGTTCTGTCTGATACCGATGGTCTTCTTGTTAGTATCGAAGGTGTAGCCGGTAAAACAGTTTGCTCCGGAACGACTGCACTGGTTCATCAGGATGGCGCTAGCTGCCAGTTTGGTGAAGAGGTAAGTGGCTACGAGATAGATCTTGCTGCTTGTCAGGCAGATCAGCGTATCAGTATCAGCTTTATTGGCAATAATGCAGAGCCCATTGTCATTAATGGTGATTACGATACATCGGGTTATGGTGATTGCGACGGTGATGAGGATGGTGTTGCCAATAATATTGACAATTGTCCGGATATTGGAAACGGCAATCAAGCGGATAATGAAGATGATGGTATAGGGAATGTTTGTGACGATGATGATGACAATGATGACGTACTAGATGACATCGATAACTGCCCTTATACCTATAACCCGGATCAGAATTCAGATGCCTGCAGCGGTCTCGCTGATACAGACAGTGACCTCATTCCAGATACCGTAGATAACTGTCCGACTGTATGGAACCGTGATCAGGGTGATGATGACGGTGATGGTGTCGGTAATGTGTGTGATACCACGGTGGTCCTTGGCATGCCTTTGGCCAACGATGACTTTGCAGTGGCTTTTGTGCGTTGGAAGGATCAGGTGCAGTGTGGTATTCGCTGCAGCGATCCCACCGGTGGGGGTAACCAAGGTACGCTGAGTTGTCCCGGCGGCGGTACCGCCAACTGGAGTGTCGACCTTAAAATATTAGATGGCCAGGCTAATAGCTATTTCACCTACAGCGCTTGTAACTTTACGACCGCCGAAGGGGATCAACTCACTGTTAGTGGCCAACTTGCCCAATACTCAGATCTCAACGGCAATGGCAGCGAACAAGGAACCGTCCAGGTGGGAGAGGGCGACTATATCGGCATTGTTGAATCACACACAGACTTCCACAACAAGATTCGTGATGGTGGTTACTTCACTGTCGGCTGCATCTCTGACCCTCTGCCTGAACAAATCTGTAAGGCCAACGGTGGAATGGTCAATGTCTACTACCCCGACTGGACTTGCCAAAATGGTGAGTGCGATACCTCACCGCCCTTCGTTGATAGTGATGAAGACGGCGTGTTTGACCGCTACGACAACTGTCCTGAGATCAGTAATCCCGATCAGGCCAACAGTGACTTTGATGATGAGGGCGGGGATGCTTGTGATACACCCGAGCTTGCCGATGCCGATGGTGATCTGATACCAGACAGCGGTGATAACTGTCCAAATAAGGCTAATCAGGATCAGCTCGACAGCGATGAAGATGGAATTGGTGATCTTTGTGATACCTACCCCAACGATTTCGATAACGATGGGGCAGATGATGATGTGGATAACTGTCCGACCGATTCTAATCCTGGCCAAGAAGATAACGATAATGATGGGCTTGGCAACATCTGTGATTCAATTCCCGATGGAAATCCGGCTCAACTGGTGACCTATGGTCGTGGCGTGGGTGGTGTGGCTGGTCAGAGCTGTGGCGACCAGGAGATGGACGCAGGCTTGTGTTATGACTACTGTTCCGATGGTTTCCATGGCATAGGGCCGGTTTGTTGGAATGATCTAGCACAATCCTATGGTCGAGGTGTAGGCACGCCACTGTCGTCGTGTCCAGGCCAAGAGAAAGATGCCGGGCTTTGCTATGACTATTGTGCGGATGGTTTCCACGGTGTAGGGCCAGTGTGCTGGAATGATCTGCCCGGTTCCTATGGCCGTGGTGTGGGAACCATTCCATGGGGTGGTAGCTGTCCAGATGGCAAAGAGAAAGATGCGGGTCTGTGTTATTACTATTGCGATGCTGGTTATCACGGCGTTGGCCCAGTCTGCTGGTTGGATACAGCATCCTACGGCCGAGGTGTCGGCACACCAATGAGTTGTGCAGCGGATGAAGATGAAGACGCAGGTCTTTGTTATACACAATGTGACGTTGATTACCATGGCGTTGGTCCTGTCTGCTGGTTGGATGATCCCTCTTACGGACGCGGTGTTGGCACTATTCCCGCGCTGGTTTGCGGCGAAGGAGAGGAACTGGATGCCGGACTGTGTTATCCAGTCTGCGAGGATGGCTACAACGGCGTTGGCCCGGTCTGCTGGGCACCTTTTGAGGATATCCTGTCAGGTCTAATCACTGACCTGACAGAAATGTTCCCAGGGCTTGCAGATTTGTTTAATTAAGCTGCACTTCGTGACTGTCGGTCTTAGGACGTTCTTCTTAGTCGAGGAACGGACCTAAGTCCGACCGACTCTCGACCGATACGAAAACATTGAACATTGTTATTGTAAGCAATGTTCAATATTTTTCGTTTTGTGAATCTACATAATCCCATCTCAACAAATCCCTGATTTTTTACCACAGGGTGAATCAAGTCCTACAATATGTTCATTTAAAAAATACCGCTTTATGGATTGACCTTCTTCAGTGACAAATGAATAATCACCTGTCGCCAAACATCTGTTGAACAAAGGGAAGGGCGATAAAAAATACTGTGCTGTTAGCGATGTTGGTCGTACGGGAAGATTTTAAGGTATAAAAAAACAAACATTGGATCCATGGAGACGCCATGATTCTACTGCATCAATTTAAACCAGGGCTAAATATTCCAAACCTTAGTAATTTCTGCATGAAGGTAGAAACCTATCTTAAAATGGCCGACCTTCCCTACAGGGCAGTGAATGACAATAACTGGAGTATGACGCCCACCCGAAAATTACCCTGCATCGAAGACAATGGCACAGTGGTTTACGACTCCCAAAAGATTATTGAGTATTTAAAGAAGGCCTACGGTAATAAAGTTGATGAGGATCTGAGCGAAGAACAGTTAGCCATCGGCTATGCCGCACAAGCCATTGCTGAAGATCGTCTGATCTATTGCCTGATGAAAGATCGTTATTACGTGGATGCGAGCCGCAATGCGATACTGAACCATTGGTCATCGGCTTTTATTCCTGATCATTTGAACTGGTTACGCCCAATAATTAAAGGCGTTATCAAAAAGAGTATGAGGGACTCACTCAAACATCAGTGGCAGGGCTATGTGAGATATCCCAATAATGAAATCTATGAATTTGCGCGGCGTGACTTTAAGGCACTGTCAGAAATCTTAGGGGATAAACCGTATTTTCTGGGTGACAAACCCACATCGCCCGATGCAGGGATTCATGCGATGTTGATCAATGCTATCCATTTCCCCACCGAGTCGCCGTTAAAAGATATCGGTCGTGAGTTCTCCAATATTGTGCAGTATACCGATAGAATGACGTCCAAATTCTACGGGCTAAACTATCAGACTGAGCCTGCTCGCAGTGAAAACAAAACGAATTTCCACAGCTTGTTTATCAATAACGCCAGTTTGGCATCAGTCAGAGATCGACTAAACAAGTTTGGCAGGTGAATGCGTTACTGCCTGTCGTAAGTGCGACCGAACCGTTACGTTTTATGCAATATGCACTTAACCACAAGCATAAAACACATCTCAAACTGCCGTCTTGTGAGAAGTGCGGGTTAGGTTACGGTTGCCAGAGAATGCTCCCAGAAGCGGCGCAGTTGGTGCCGCTGGTGCATCCGCCGGTTACGGTTGTTGTGCCGGATAGAGTGGATAGATCCGTACTGAAGTAGACTCCAATCCTTCCACCACCACCACCGGCAGCACTTGAGCCTGCATTGCCGCCATTGGCGGTGATGGCCCCGGCTCCAGCTAAGGTATCGGTCGCGATCAAGATGCTTCCACCTGCACCCCCGCCCTGAGTGTAGTAGTTAGAATCTTCAGCATTTGCCGAAAGTGTGCCCTCAACGGTCAGCGTCCCCGTCACATCAAGGTTAATTGCACCACCGCCCCTGGCACCTCCACCACTACCCAAAGCCGTTGGGCTTGCCTCGACCCCGTAGGAGGAGCCACCGGTAGTGGAACTGTAATTGGCACCGGCACCACCGTGGCCCGCGCCGGCAGCAGGCGCGACCGGAACGCCAGGGCCTTGCTCTCGCATAAAGCCAAGCTTGTTCGCAGAGATCGCTGCATCGCTATCAATGGTGAGCGTCGTCGCATGGATAGTGACGCCCTGACCGTGTGGATTGCCTGCGCTTCCACCCGACGCCGCATTGACGGCCTGCGTATCGCCCTGACACTCCAGTGTGGAGCTGTTGGATACGTGAAGGTTGTCGATCGCATAGTCGCCCGGCGCAAGGGCCACAGAACCGTTTACCGGGGAGCTGGCATGCCACAGCTCATTCCAGGAATTGGCGGGATCTTCGGGCACGTTCACATGCAGCGTGCCTTGTGTGCCCGTGTATCCAAGGCCGGTCGCAGCAATGGCCCGCGCACGGATGATACCGGAAAAGCTCTTCTTGCCACTGGTCCACTGCAGGGAGATACGACCACCGCCACCGGCATCGCCGCGGCCATCGCCATTGTTGCCATCTGCTGCGATGGTGCCGGACCCGGCCAAGGTGTCGGTGATCACCCAGATGCTGCCGCCTGCGCCGCCACCACTTCCGGCGCCGCGGTTACCGGCGCCTTGTCCATGTTTCCCGTAGCCACCTTGTGCCATGAGCGTGCCGTCGACGGTGATCGTATCGGAAACAACAAGTTTGATGGCGCCGCCACCGCGTCCACCTTCACCACCCCCTCCACCGCTACCCAAGGCCGTGGGTTGTGTTGACGAGCCATAAGGCAAACCGCCCCATGTGGTGCTTACAGTAGACCGCCCACCGTAGCCGCCGTAGCCACCACCGCCAGCGCCAGCAGTTCCGTAGCCCTTGCCTGGACCTTGATTTGGCTCGAAACCCAGATAATTCGCAGAGAGTGCTGCGCCCGCGTCGATGGTGAGCGTTTGGGAATAGAGGGTGACGCCCGTGCCGAGGGGGTTGCTAACGGTTCCGCCGGAGGCTTCATTGATGGCTGAGGGATCACCCTGGAATTCCAGCGTTGCGCCATTAGTAATCCGAAGCTGATCAATATCGTATTCACCCGCAGCGAGGGCGATGGACCCGTTGACCGGGGAGCTGGCATTCCAGAGTTCGTTCCACATATTGATCGGCGTTTTCGGAACCCAAAGGGTGCCGTAGTTCGGATCGCCCCAACCCCCGCTGCTCGCGCTGATGACACCATCAAAGCTTTTGTTGCCGCTGACCCACTGCAGTGAGATCCGGCCACCACTGCCCCAACGATTCCCCGTTGGGTATCCACCCCCATCGGCAGAAATCGTACCGGATCCGGCCAGCGTATCTGTCATGATCCAGATGCTGCCGCCAGAGCCTCCGCCTTGGGAATTGGTGGGGATAGGGTCTCCATTGGCTGAGAGGGTCCCATCGATCCTGACTGTGCCGGCTGCCACGAGCTTGATCGCGCCACCTCCATTGGTTTCTGACCCGCTGCCCAGTGCTGTCGGTTGATCCACAGAGCCATAAGGCTCTGGATGTGAGCCGTAACGCAAGCCACCGTGGCCACCATGGCTGGCTCCGGAAACGACCCCATATCCGGGTGCACCGGGACCTGAGTTGACAGGAAACCCCAGGCCATTGGCGTGAATGGAGGCACCTGCGGAGATTAGAATATTCGCCGCATCAAGCGTAACTCCCTGACCATGTGGGGCCACCGAGGTGTCACCTTTCAGGGCGAGGGCGCCGGATTCGATGGTGATGTCACCGCTGATGGTGAGTTCGCTTGTGCCTGCGGCAAAGCCCGGTTGGAAAGTGAGCGTACCCGTGTAACCGGGGTATAGGTGCAAACTGCTGAAGTTGTTTGCAGCCGAATCGACGTTGCAATTCGCCGTCCCGGTAGCGTTGAAGATCACCTGGTCGCCCGCTTGCGGAACGCTGAGATGGTCCCAGTTGGCGGGGTTGGACCAAAGATTGTCCCCGCCCGCATTGCTCCAGATAAACTCACCGACTCGCGCGACATAGAGCGGAATCTCATCTTGGGTCCAGCCGCCTCCCGCAGAGGCTGACACTGTGAGCGTTTTGGCGCCGGAACTCACCGTATCCGGTACTATGTATCCAATGGTGAAGATACCGTCGCCTGCAACTTCGTCGCCATGCGTTCCATCGTCATACATGGCTTGAATTGCACTGCCCCCGATCGACGAGAGATCGATGAGAAGTGTCTGTGGGTCACCGTCGGGTGCCACGGATTCCACTTGGATGATGATCTCACTTGCCCCGTCGGCGAGAATGCGATCCGTGCTGCTTTCGATACCGAATAGGTACGCACCCACGACGGGCGTTCTCGTAATGATGGTCGGGGTGATGTGACAGTTTACGCACCAATTTCTCGCTGTTTTCGTGAAATCGATGTGGCTGCCCACCGAATCCTGCGTGCGAGCCATGGGGTCGAGGATCGCGGGATAGGATCGATAGGATTCGCCACCGCCCTCGTCGGTGTAGATCCAGGCGTCAATGTTCGGCTCGAAAGTCGCCGCCTCGTCGTCAACCGTCACCACCTCACCGGTCCCGACGCGTTGAAAGCGGATCGACTCGGCAACGATATTGCCATTGGCGCCCTCGGACGAAAGCTCGACGTACTCATCGCCGCTTGCCGTGAAGGAGAAGGTGCCTAGTGTCAAGTTATCTCCGTACCTGCTTTGGTCGATGTAGGCGATGCTGGAGGATGCCCCGCCCTCGTGTTTGACTTCGTAGCGGGCGTTGGACGCATTATCGTAGGTGTAGGGACGCGTGATAGTAACGATGTAATCGCCCGCCAGGGGCAGGGTTGGCACAAATCGCGCCTTACCCGATCCATCACCGGGGAGGACATAGGCAAAGTCAAAGCCGGGAACCGTGTTCGTTGTACCGGGTGAGCTAATGAGCTCACCGTGGCGAATCATGACGTTATTGGGCGCACCGTGGACGTTATGGCAGGTAATGCAGGAAGGGAAGGATTCCTCACCGCCCCACCCAGTATCCTCATAGCCCCAATCACTATCGAAAGTAAAGTTGGCTCCTAGATGAAAGCCGTGGAGACTACCCGGGGCGTTGTCCATTCGATAATTCGTGCCACTGTCGTCATTATAATCGACACCCACCACTTTGTCGGGGTCGTGACAGCTGAAGCAGAGTGCGAAATCGGATGGCTTTTCGATGGGATCGGCTCGCACAGTCCGTGGTATGACGAGGGCCGGTTGGCCATCGACATCCCGCAGGCGATAGCTCTCGGTATAGGGGGTAATCGCGGTCCGGGTAGCTTCGTCAACGGCATAGGTCCGGTGCTCATGGTCGATGTGGGGCTTATTGGCGTCGTGGCATTTAAGGCAATTGAACTTATGGCCCGTGCGGTAAAAGCCGTAGGTGGTGTTATCGCCAATCACGTTGGGCGCTGCAGTGCCGGGGTCGTCCCACTTGATGGCATCGGCCATCACGGAATAAGAATCGTATTCATTTTCACCGCTCAAGGTCACCGAGCCGGCATTTCCCTCGCTGAAGGGATACGTGCCTAACAGGTTCCAACGGCCGCTTGGTTCTCGCCGCTGGTTCACGAGCACCGTGTCGGATCCACCTTCGTAATTGATGGTAAAAGTGTCGTCTGTCATTCGGTGGTCACTGCTTTCACTCCACCATGTGTAGACTTTGTACTCCCCGGTACGCGGCAGATTGGGTTGCCAGGTAAAACCCTCTGCACTGGTCCCTAAGCTGCGGTATTCAAAATTGGGGCCGTAAAAATCCTCGGTATTCGACGGGCTGCTCTCGCTCCAGACTCCGGCGCGAGACGTCTCCAGATCAGTATTATCGACGATCACCGGATCGAACTTCTGGCGGCGGCTCCAGGATGGCTCATCATCGTGACAAGCCGCACACCAAAATTCATTTCCCGGCTTAAGCGCCGTGCGGCCTTCCTCATAGACGCCGGTTGCGAAATTGGCTTTGGCCCCAAAAACAGGATCGTTCACGCCGTCGAA
>PIVM01000358.1 GCA_003353945.1 Gammaproteobacteria bacterium | reverse complement strand
TGGGTTTCACCATTTTACTGGTTGCGTTATTGAAGTCTTGTATGCAGGATGCAATCAAATATATGTTTATATATCATCTAGATGCCTGGAAACAAAAACCCTACAAGGCTTCATTATAATCTCTATTTATAGCGCTTTGAATTGCCAATTACGAGGGAAGAATCAATGAGACGCTGCACTAGAAAATGCAATTTCCCTCGAATGAGTATCACGCACAACAGCGGGTGTCTTTGTACATTAGTTCCAGAACTCAGCCCTGCTATCTATTGGACAACCAACGGATTTTATGATTTGAACGTTGCTTCGTATAATTGGTGAAGTTGATGATGTGAAATACTGGAAAATAGCATTGCCGATATCAACGATAAGTCCACCACCATCGAAAGCAAGGATATTTATGCTACTGTTAACCTACATTTTTCACCTGGTCACTAACCGACTTGGTGAGAATTGTTAGGTTCACGTCTGGCCGTTCAACTCGCACTGCACCCTCCTCTCCCTATCTGCAGTGCAATATCTTTAATAACAATAAAGCCATCAGCCACGGACGGAATGTATACCGGAGGCGCAAAAAGCACATATAGCCGCTTCAAAAACAGGGTTATTCCCCAATGATTATCAACTTTTATCAACCGGTTAATGCACCATTACCCTAACAGATAAACCGAAACGCGCTCTCGTAACAATTTACCAATTGTGGGAAAGATAGTTTGTGCTTCCCACATTTAAGAAGCACAGCGAAAACCTTTTCTGAACTATATGCCGACATATATCAAATGGTCATTTTAATCCGCGAGACACATCCATATTAGGGATCACTTTTGTGTATTGCATCCCATTTCTTTCATACGCATTAGTTAAACAATAACAATAAGTTATTCTTAAATATATACCACATGTATTGGGAGCACATTTCGGCCTCCTCGAATCAAACAGCTGCCGAAACCGCATTTCGCATAAAAACCCGAGGTTTCTCATTAACTTGGCCTGATATTTGAAACATATAGCATACCGTTTTAATCACACATGCAGTGTGGTTTTTTAAGCATTACAACTTGTAGCTAAGCATGGCAGCTACTTGAGCAACTACATCATTTTTATCAATTTGTCGGCGAGAGGAGTAAAAAACAGTGGATTCTTTGCCATATTCTCGGATTGAATCACTCACAGCATCATCCTCATTTAACAACCTCAAAACACGTACTTGGCCCTGTTATGCTCTACTGATTTTGATAACCCTTGCCCTGGTCGCCTGCGGCGGTAGTGGCAGCAGCAGTTCTGATTCTGCTATTCCAGGCAGTGGCGACTTTGGTGGCGGTGACGGCTCTCCCGACCCCAACCTGAGCGATCCCTCGCATGCGAACAACACCGTTCAATTTCCGACTCGCATAGTGCAAGGCCCCGATTCACGTCTGTATGTCACTGACGCTGAATTAAACTCGGTCTTTATTTTTTCCACCGATTTATTACTGCAAAAAGAAATCAGCAATCTGGGCAGTCCTCTGGGCATTACCATACGCACCCAACCCGAGACCGGCATTGTGGTCGGCAGCAGCGATCGTAACCGCATTGATATTTACACCATGAATGGCGATCTGATGAGCAGTTTTGGTAATGCAGAAATCCAATCACCGTCTGACATCGTCATCGACAGCAACGGCAATTACTACGTGGCTGACAGCAAAAGCAACACCGTGTGGGTCTACGACGTCGAAGGCGCCTTAACCGGCAGTATCGGCAAACCCGGCAGTGCCGATGGCGAGCTGAATTTTCCCACCGGTTTGCACCTGGCCACGCGCAACAACCGCCATGAATTATTCGTCGCCGATACCAGTAACAGTCGCATTCAGGTCTTTGGGCTGGATGGCACGTTTCTGCGCACCATCGGCTCCAGCGTCAAAATGGGCGAAACTGAATGGCAGGGACGTTTCGGTCGCCCGCAAAGTGTGCTGATCGATAACCAGGATCAGCTCCATGTGGCTGACATCTACCTCAATCGTGTGCAGATCTTAAACCCTGATACCGGTGCATACATCAGTTCCTATGGCAGCTTCGGCACGGAGCCAGGCCAGTTTAAATTACCCATGGATATCGAGATGACCTCCGCAGGCACCATTCTGGCCACTGATGCCGACAACGCCCGTATCCAGGAAATTAATTAAGGTTCAGTGCTATGGTACCAAACGCCGTAAAACTCAACACAACAAAACATAGCCACAGCAAACCATCGCTTACGCTGTTAAAGAATCCTTTATTGATTGCGTTTATCGGGCTCTGTTTTTTCTCCGCCAGCAGCTGGTCCTTAAAACCCCCTCACGATGTGAGTAACGAAATCGGCTGCGATAATTGCCACGGCGCGGAGGGTCCCGCATCGGCCCCTATCGCCCAGAGAACAGCAGAAGAACAAGAGGCCCTTTGCAAGAGTTGCCACTACAAAGAAGGACCTGCTGGTTCGCGGCCCAACTTGTATTTAGTCGAGATGC
>PIVM01000357.1 GCA_003353945.1 Gammaproteobacteria bacterium | reverse complement strand
AGTGAGGAAGTAATAGAAAAGTTTTCACATTTGGTAAATTGGAAGTATATATCAATTTATCAAAAGTTAAGTGAGGATTTTATATTAGATAATAAGAATCTAATAAGTTGGAAATATGTATATCGTTTTCAAAAGTTATCACCACAATTTATATTTGATAATATAGATTATATAGGTGGTAATGCAAAGAAGAATATGAGTATTAAAGATTTTCATTTAATTTAAATAATATTATCTTTCAATTAAGGTATATTTTAAATATTATTATATGATATAAATAAAATGTTAAAAATTAAACAATTTGAAAAAATTAATTTTAAATTTTCAAATGTAAATTTTAAAGTAAAAAATAAACATATTTTAAATAATGTATCAGGAGTTGTAAAACCTGGAGAGATATTGGCAATAATGGGTCCTTCTGGGAGTGGTAAAACAAGTCTTTTAAATATTTTAGCTGGTAGATTAAATAATGAAAATATATCAGGAGATATATTAGTAAATAATAAAAAACCTTCTAAATCAAAATTTAAATATTATTCAAAATATGTTCAACAAGAAGATAATTTAGTAGGAAGTAGTAGTGTATTTGAAACATTAGATTTTAGTGCGAAATTACATTTTAATGAGAGTAAGAAAGATAGAATAAAAAGAGTAAATGATATGATAAAAGATTTAGGTTTAAGTAATGTTGCAGATGTTAATATTGGAAATATATTTCAAAAAGGATTAAGTGGTGGAGAAAAAAGAAGAGTTTCAATTGGTATTGAAATGATAACAACTCCAAAATTAGTATTTTTAGATGAACCTACATCTGGTTTAGATAGTGCGAGTGCTTATTATATTATGAAATTATTAAAAGAATTTGCATTGCAAGGAAGAACGATTATATGTTCAATACATCAACCTTCTTCTCAAATTTTTAATTTATTAGATAAAATATTATTATTATCAAAAGGTAATCCAGTATATTTTGGTGAAAGTAAACAAGTTGTAGATTATTTTAGTGATTTAGGTTATAGATGTCCAATTTATACAAATCCTTCTGATTATATATTAGAATTAATAAATGATAATTTTGTAAATTCATATGTAAATGATTTAATAATAAAATATGAATATGATGAAGTAGATAATGAAGAGATGTTTAATGAAAATTTTGAAAATGATATACAAATAACAAATGTATCATCGTTTAAACAATTTATTTATTTAAGTAAAAGAATGATGATAGAAAATTTAAAAAATCCTGGAGTAATATGGGTAAGAATGTTAATGTATACTATGTTATCTTTAATGATAGGGTTTATGTATTTTGACATTGGAAATGATCAAACAACAATTCAAGATAGAATATCAGTTGCTTTTTATGTAGTAGCATTTATGGTATTTATGAGTATAGCAGTAATACCAACATTTATTTCAGAAAGAGCAATATTTACTCGTGAAACAAGAAATGGGTGGTATTCAATTGGAGCATATACCTTATCTAATATGGTAACTCAATTACCAACAGTTATTTTACTAAGTGGAGTAACAACTGTTATAATTTATCCGATGGTTCAATTAAATAGTGGAGATTATCGTTGGTTAATGTATTTTTGTAGTTTATTTAGTGCTTTATTGGTAGCAGAAAATTTTATGACTTTAATATCAGTATTAGTTCCTTATTATATTATTGGTATGGCTTTAGGAGCAGGAACATTTGGTTTATTTATGTTATGTTGTGGATTTTTTGTATTACCATCAAATATTCCAACTTGGTTTATTTGGGGTTATTTTGGAGGTTTTCATACATATGTATTTGAATTATTTATGTGGACAGAATTTAAAGATTTAAAATTAGAATGTAATCCAAATATTCCATGTTTATATAATTCAGGAAATGATGTATTAAAATATTATGAGATGGATATAGATTCAACAAAAATTTATATAGATTTTGGAGTTTTATTTGGTTTTGTTTTATTATTTAGATTTTTAACATATTTGATTTTAAAAAATAAGTTTAGAAAGATTAAACATTAAACATAAATTATAATATAATAATAAGTCCATTATAAGTTATCATTTTTAAAAAATTATTTTTACCATACCAAATACATTAAGTATGCTGATATGATAAAAATAGTAGTCCAACATAAAAACTTTGCTAATTTAAAACAAGGTCCTAATAATAATAAGAATGATATAAATAAAATAATAGAAAATAAAAGATAATTTGTCCTTGCCCACCCGAACATCCTTTTTAAATTATTTTGTTCATCATTATTTATGAAATGAAATATAGTTTGTAAGAAGGTGATAATATAAAGAATCATTTTAAATGTTAAGTTAAAGTTTAAAATGGATATAGTTTTGATTATAAATGAATAACAAATCAATTTTAGATTTTTAAATCTTCCATTAAATAACATAAATCGTCCATATTATTATAATGTTTTGATTGTTTTCTAATTTGTTTGTATGCTTTTCTTTTCATATTTC
>PIVM01001039.1 GCA_003353945.1 Gammaproteobacteria bacterium | reverse complement strand
ATGGTTATCTTCCTGATGAACACGATCGTTACACGCACTACGACTATTCGCGAGATTCACTGCCTGCGCCTGCCCTAGAACTTCTCTCTACCATTAACATAGTCTCAGAGGGACTCACCTGTATTAATGACGGGCACACTTATGAACTAACAATTACGGACAGCTCAGGCTTAGAACATAACTTCTATTCAAGCAATAATGCATGTAATAACATCTCAGACCAATCATTTATTGAAACATCTACCATTGATCAGCTAACACAAACGCTAGACATGCCTTAACGCCGGGTTCTTTTGCTGCCTTAAGTGGAGGCCGAAGGCCGAAGGCCGGAGCTTAAGGCAGTCAAAAGCAACCCCTTGTTCTGTGATAACAGCTTGAACGAACACACTATTAGCTATTTTGTTGGCTAACCTGCTGAACTCGATAAACCATATCACGTTTTGTTTGGCTGAATTACAACATGCAATACAGCCTTGTTTAAAACCGTTTTAGCACGATAGATAACAGTGCAATGCCACGGATTTCTTTCTGCCAGTTTTTGACAGACTATTTTATTTCACTTTTGTTGACCAACAAAGACTGAATATAACCACCCAATGTTGT
>PIVM01000356.1 GCA_003353945.1 Gammaproteobacteria bacterium | reverse complement strand
AGCAGCAGGTGCGTACCCTGATGGAAAATTGATTTGATGGGTTTCTTCCACCCCCACGCTTGGGCCAATATGTTAAATTGCGAAAAGGTAGCATCAATTCAATGAGACGCTGCACTAGTCGTTGCCGAACAAGCAGATGAAAACAGTCGGGCTAATGATGACGATTTGTTTGTAGAACACTACAAGCCAATATTGTCGGCGCCGGCGGGGAAATCGTTATCCAAGGATCTTAGGAGTATCTTAAAGGAGGTGACCTCTGAATACCCACAAAAAGCAATCGATGCAAACCTTGATGAGTTGGGCGACTTGCAAAAAAAAGCCAACGAACACCGGTCTAGTCGACAAAAGAAGGCGCTTGTTGAACGGCTAATAAAAAGAGTGCGAAATAAACCATGTCCGCCCGTATCCTGGGTAATTTATATGTGGGGAATACACCTTTGTAAAAAGGGTACGCGCCACAAGAAAAAATTAGCCTTTTCCACAATAGAGCACTATTTGCGTTGCATTGAAACACCCTTGCACGAATTGGCCAGCGAGTTGGACTTTTTGAATCTGGATCCCGAGCATTTTGCGGATATTTACCGTAGGAGCATTGACTATAAGAAGAAAACGGAAAACAAGGACTATTTGGCAGCGCGGTTGAGTGAGTTTCATTATTTTCTCAGCGATGTATTGCGTGTAGAACCGGTAGATTGGAGTGAAATATATTTGTTTCCTGGTGCATCAACAATGACGGCGGCCAATGCCAGCCTGTTGACGCCAGGAGAATATTTGCAGGCATTAGAGATCATTTGTTATCAGGAGGATATGACACTTCGAACAAGGCAGTTTTATGCAGGCATATTGATCTTTGGCTACCGATTTGGGTTGCGTATTGGGGATGTATTTAGATTGAGATGGATGGATATATCCATGGAGCAGGACATGCAAAACATCGTCATCGATGTGAGACCTGTATGGAGAGGCGAAATCGAATGCGGGTGTTCGACAGGTGCCGTTATTGGAATCATTGACGGATGTGGAAGTGCAGGTGCTCAGCACCGTATTAGCACATGCTGAGAACCGATCACATGAGGATCGCCAAAGTGCGGTGTTTTCGAGTCGCCAAGATGGACGTTTGCTTATTGACAGAGCGCGTGCGGTCAATTTGATATCACAGGTTCTACGCCATGTCACTGGCGATCCAAAATTTCGTCAACATCAATTGAGGCGCAGCTTTTTATGTCGTAGTTTCACTCATGTGCTCAAGCGGGTGCTAGACGATAGCGCTGGGTTTCCGTTGTCAGATGGGATTGTATTTGATATTGATGACAGTAGTGAGGTGAGCAAAAAACTCTATGGCTACAATGAAATCATCGGTGAGAGTCTGAGGCCACTGACTGTGGCAATTGGTCATTCCATGGTGGGAACGACCATTTCACACTATATGCATATTGCAGAATTCTATTTGGCACAGCTAGTGGGATGTGCCGAATTACCCGAGGGGGATAACTATGCGGCGTGTTACATCACAGGTCGAACGTATGATGCCGTGCGCAGGCAACGCAATCGATTAGTTGATGAGCCTAAAAACCTACACGCCCTTCTGACGAGTTATACGCCGGAAAATGATATTTTTTCTGATTTACCTGCAGAGACCACAGCCGTATCGTCAGAAAACTTTGAATACAGCGAAAATACAAACGATAAAATAGGTTTGGATGACGTGGAGCGAATTCTATTGCTGCGCTCTGTACGTCATTCTGCGCCGGTTGACAGTATTGCTGCTGCTTTTATGGTGACTGAAAAAACAGTAGCGACACTATTAGATGCGGCGAAGAAAATCGAGTCGAAGGAAGGCTATCAATATTATCATCTGTCAGAAGGTATTCGAGCGGGTTGGCATACAGGACAGCAACATATTAGTAGAGGGCCTGATAAAATGTTGCAGGCTGATACGAAACGTACTCGTGCTGTGTTGAAAAAATTAGTAAAAAAAATAAAAGATAAGAAAAAATCTAATCAAATTTGCGATGGCTTGGCCGAATGGATGCGGGCCTATTCACCAGCATTATCAATGCCCGTGTTTGAATCGGCGATGCCCTGTGGGCGATATTTTGAGTTGATTGAAGCGCTCGGATTTTCAAGGAATCACTTTGTCGCATATTTACCAGAAGCTATAACCAGTGAATCGGCGAATCCCATTATTGAGCAGTTATCAGAACTCGGTATTGTCGCGGAACAGATTAGATTTCGACGCATAACGGCCAAAAAAATTACTGATGATGAAACGGATGATCAAATTGTCGGACCGGTTGGAATAGCTCTTCGATCGGGTGCTAGTGACGTCGGCCATCAGAAAACGCTTGATAGGGCGTTGTTCATCCTATGTTGTGCCTGACCGAGAAATGATAACCCCCTGAAATCACTAAAATTAATCGAGATTCCATGGTCGAAGTTTTCCCTATTAATAGTGGATTGACGTAAAATAGTCGATAAATTTCGAATTTG
>PIVM01001038.1 GCA_003353945.1 Gammaproteobacteria bacterium | reverse complement strand
TTAAGAAGGGAGATCGCGTATTACTGTACGTCGGGCCCTTTAAAATGGATACATCAGCTGAGAGGTCTCACGTCATTCCCTGTCCCCTAACGTTTCTTATTGACCAGGTGCTACGATTCCGGTTTGCGCTTCGTCGCCGCATTCATGGTATTTAAAATGCTGTCTGTCCTCCATTTGAAATCTTCTCCTTATACTGAAGCCAAATGAAAGCCTACCAATGATTCAGTCCAAACGATTACTCCTCTCGCCCCCACTCCAGTAGCCTGCGATATTGCTTTTTTTCATCCCTAAATTTTGGCACAACCTCCGTCTTTACCATATTGGTGGTGTTACATTTTACAAAGCCTGGCCCTCGTTGTGACTGTATTTTTTACACTGAAACCAAATGAAGTTTATTAGTACCTTTGTCCGAATGATTGCTCCCCCGAACACAATAATCCAATTCGTTGTTTTACCTCTAAATGTATGTAGCCCCATAATCGTACGAGTACCAACAATATTGCAATATTACCTGGTGTTCAAATAGGGTTGTCTACGAGCAGGGCTTGTGCCAGTCCCAACTTATCCACCTAATCCTACAACCCTGCGTGAGTCCCTGGAGCAT
>PIVM01001037.1 GCA_003353945.1 Gammaproteobacteria bacterium | reverse complement strand
TTGGGAGTCGTAGTCCTCGGATCATGCGGAAACAATAACGGTATGAATCCGGCTAACAGTCGGTCTACTAACGTCTCACCTACGTCAAGCGTGCGGATGACATCCGCAAACCCCCCTAAGCTGGACCGTTATTTCGGAGAAAAATGGAATCGAAATTCCCTCCGCAGGTTAAACGAAGACACCGGAAAGACACGGTGCCAAACCGTAGCCCTCCCGTAAGCATACCGGTAGAAACGTTCACATACCGACATCCAACCAAAGACATACCGCATAGCGTCTGCGGAGGCTGGAAAATTTTTTTTTTGAACTTTTCAAAAAAAAAATTTTCTGTCCGCAAAATTGTCCGTAACACCTCCGATACCTCCGAATGTCCCCGTGCTTACAACGTAGGCCTCCCGCATATTAAACGGTGATTGAACGGATGCTCCGAAAAACTGTCGGAACGCGTGCGGAGGTACATTCGGACCGGTGTGAGAGGGCCATAAAGTTGGCCAAGTGCCAATTTTCATAAATTCAAGTATGGCTGATTGAGGTCAACCTACGTGGCAAGTTTTGGCACTGTAGGGCCATTTGCTTTTGACTTATGGGCATATTTGAGGAAGTTC
>PIVM01001036.1 GCA_003353945.1 Gammaproteobacteria bacterium | reverse complement strand
AGTATTGCCGCGAGAGTTAAGTTTTAAACACACACTGCAAATTTGGGTAGCGTGGAGTCAGCGTCAGTTTCTATCGGATTCGCAGGAAAACACGGCAACTTTATTCTTTCTTATTGCTCGGATTCGAGTAGGAAATCGTCCGGGAAGGGTTGAGCCTCGGGCGGTTAAGAAAAGGGCAAAACCCTACCCCCAGTTTAAAAAAACCACGACAAGAAGAGCGTGAAAGAATCAAAAAACAGGGGCATGATAAAAAGCTTGTGGCTTAATTAAGTGCCATTCCCCCATAATGTACTCCGCCTTGGTATTTGACTCAGATTCCTGATGCAGTAATTTCACGGCCGGCATTTTCTTACCTTGCTTGGCGGTCTTGATTCCGTCACCCACCAGTACCAGGCGACCATTGACGCGAACAGGGTCTGTAAACAGTTGCAGAACAACCTTGGCCCACAAGGCCGTCAACTTATCAAGGTTGATCCCGGTGCTGTGAAAGTTATCCAGCAGGTTATCGTAAAAATCCCCATGCAAGCCAAGTGCACGCACAATGCTGGTCACACCCATCTTCTCAGTGCGTACGGTAAGACCTGCCACGCATGCAGCAAACCACA
>PIVM01000034.1 GCA_003353945.1 Gammaproteobacteria bacterium | reverse complement strand
CGCCCCTATCAAAACGCCTTGCTGGTCTTTAAACTCTTTTTCTTCTTCACCGTATCGAAGACCACTGCTTAAAGTCCACTGTTCGCTAAAATCATAAGCACCTTCAAAATAAAGTGCCCAGGATTTCACATCTTCAACATCACCCGCAGGAGAAACCCCACCAAGAAATAGTGCATAGGCACCATGCGTCAGGTCATTGATTTCCATTTCTGCATTGTCGATATAGACACCTGCTATATAGTGAAAGGATTGGTATGTGGGTGACGCTACTCGTAGTTCCTGACTCCACAATGTCAATTGGTCATCGCGGTTGAACAATTGTACGGAATCGACGGGGGATGATTCAACGTCGGTCAGTCGATCCATCCACGCCTGAGTAAAGCCATTTTGCCAGGTGATTTGATAGTTTGATTTTGTTTCATAATTGGCGGTCAGACTCCAGAAATTGGAACTACTGCTTTGCCCGGCATTAGGACCAAGATCAAAATCCGGATTGCTACCATCACTTCCGACCTGCTGGTGTCTGTCGGCTTTGATATCCATACCCGCAAAAGTGATATCAGCACCAGAACCGGGCACGATACCTATCAACTGTCCTGTCTGACCTCCCTCATGAGTACTGGCGTGCTCATATTTGAGCTGAATATCGACATGATCCATTAACTGCCAGATTGTACTCAGGCGGTAGGCCTCTGCATCCAGAGCACCACCATCTACTCCGAGACTATTATCTATCCATGCACCTTGGCGCTGGTTTTGAAAGGCCAGTCTTGCTGTGAAGTCATTGGCAATCGATCCCGAAACTGCCCCCACTATCTCATGAGAGTTAAAACGCCCGGACTCCGCACTCAGATAAGCCTCGAAAGAGTCCGTCGGCTTGGCACTAATAATATTAATCGCACCTACGATACTGTTTCTGCCATAGAGTGTACCCTGTGGTCCACGCAGTACTTCGATTCGTGTCAGGTCAAAAAATGGGTTTTGTGTAAGGCCCCGAGGCCGAGGTAGTGAAATACCATCTATATAGAGTCCCACTGAAGACTCTACCGATTCAATGCCAGGACTGCCAATGCCTCGCATGAAAATATTGGGAGTGTTACCGCTGTCATCAATGCTAATGCTTGGAAATTGTTGTGACAGGCTGGATAAATCGGTAATGCCCTTATTCTCCAGCGTTTCAGCTGTTGCTACCGCTATTGAAACGGGCACATCCTGTAATTGCTCGTTGCGCTTTTGAGCCGTTACCATCACTTCTTCCAGCATCAATGGTGAATCCGCTGCAAGACTTGTTAAGGGTATCACCAAAGTCAGAAGACCTAGTTTAGGTATACGACCCAGGCATAGACTAAATAGCAGGGTATTGGACATATGGCCCTCATTTTGCCACTTGATCAACTGGTTTCGATCTGTCTGTTACATTGTTTTAACTCGTAACAACATCGGCAGGCCAATATATCACTGCTGTAAATTTGAAAATTCCGTATTATCTGTAAATCTACTATACTTTCACGACGTTAGCCAATGCTCTGTTTGAGGAGTGATACAAAGATTTCCGGCACAGAAAAAGTCTACTTATAGGCGAAAATGATGACCGACAAGTTCCCCAAACGTACAATATTAGTGGTGGATGATCAACCAGAAAACGTCAGTATATTGGATAAAATATTGGCGCAAGAATACCTGGTCAAAGTGGCTCTGAACGGTGAAAAAGCCCTAGAAATCGCTGACGGAAAAAATCCGCCTGACCTGATCCTTATGGATATCGTCATGCCCTCTATGGATGGCTATGAGGTATGCAAGTTGTTAAAGCAAAACACCTCAACGAGGCACATCCCGGTTATTTTTGTTACCGCTAGAGATGACATTACTGATGAAACCAAAGGCTTGGAGCTAGGCGCGGTTGACTATATCCGCAAGCCGGTAAGCCCTCCCATTGTGCAAGCACGGGTAAGTACGCATCTCGCCTTGTATGACCAAAATAGGGTGTTGGAAGAAAAAGTCAAAGAAAGAACCAATGAACTGGTGCGCATGCAGAAAGTTACTATGCATAGCCTGGCTGTATTAGCTGAAACACGGGACAATGAAACCGGTGGCCATATCATGCGTACCCAACATTATGTACGTTTATTGGCGGAACATCTGGCTGATCACCCACAGTATGGAGAACTCCAAGCGCCGAGTGTAATCGATTTACTGTTCCAATCCACCCCCTTGCACGATATTGGCAAGGTCGGTATTCCGGACAGCATTTTGCTCAAGCCAGGACCGTTAAGCGACGATGAGTGGGTGACAATGAAAAACCACACCACCCTTGGCCATGATGCGCTTGTAAAGGCAGAAGAGGCTTTTGGAAGTGACGGTGAGGAAGCCTCTTTTTTTCGCTTTGCCAAGGAGATTGCAATTTCTCACCATGAAAAATGGGACGGCTCTGGCTATCCATACGCATTAAAGGGTGAGGATATCCCCATTTCCGGAAGATTGATGGCATTAGCGGATATCTATGACGCCCTTGTTAACAGACGTGTTTATAAGCCTCCTTTCAGCCATGAAGAGGCCGTGCAAATCATTACTGAGGGGGATGAACGAGTAATGCCGGAACATTTTGCTCCGGAAGTATTACGTGCCTTTTCACAAATGCACCAACAGTTTAACCAAATAGCGGGTCAATACGCTGAATGAATTTGTGGCTGCGCTGCTCCGGTTATATGGCAGTTAATTATCCAGTCGTTCACTTATCCGGCCCACTAAAGCCAACGCATTTTCAAAATCATACTTAGCCAACTGTTCGTCCAGTTCACTAAATTCCTTTTGTAAGCCTGCATTGGTCATTGCTGGTTGCAAGGTTTCCAGGCAGCGTAAAGCTCCGCTATCGTTTTCTTCCAGTAACTGATTAAGTTAAACAAACACTGGTTTCAAGTGCTGCGGTGGTAAAGACTCTGTGGGCGATATAGGCAGGGATTCCTGTTGATTTAAAACGTCGATTTCCGCCATCGCTTTGTTCAAATGAAGCTTGAGAGTTTCTAATAAAGGTGTTTGTTCCGTTACGTCTCCCTTTTTTAACTCGGCATTCAAACTGCGAGCAACAGTATAGAGTTCCTGTGCTGCAAGATTTCCCGATATCCCGGCAAGTGTATGGCTTAGTTCTTCCGCCCCTTTTAGATCCTTTTGCTCCAGCATGTCCTGCAGCTGATTAGCCGTATCAACAAAATCTTCACGGAAGCTGGTCAGCAAGCGCTGGTAGAATACTCGGTCATTGCGCATTCGCTCTAGCGCAGTCTCGACATCGAAACTTTGCAGCATTGGAAAGACAGTCTTCTCGGTTTCCTTTTTCTCAATGGGTGTTGATCGTATAGTTTGAATATCAGGGCTGTCGCGCATCACCTTGTTTAGATCGACATTATCAGGTAACCACAGCCCCAGGCAGTTGTATAGATCTTCGAGAATGATGGGTTTGGCGACATGATCATTCATGCCAGCCTTTAGACATCGTTCCCGATCTCCCTGCATCGCATTTGCTGTCATGGCGATGATTGGCAGTTTATCGAAACGAGCATCCTCGCGAATCAAACGTGTTGCCTCGTAACCATCCATTGTTGGCATCTGTATGTCCATCAGCACAAGGTCAAAGCTGTCTTTCGCGACCCTATCCACAGCCTGCCGGCCATCACTCGCTATAGAGACATGGAGTCCCACCTTTTCCAGCATTGCCTTTGCCACTTCTTGATTGATTGCGATATCCTCCACCAGTAATACCCGGTGATTGCCTTTCACGCGTTCTGCTGCAACTGCGGTTGAACTGGGCTGAGTTAGAGGAGTCACGATTGGCGGCGTTTTTTTATTAAACGCCTGCATAATGGTGTCGAACAGTGTTGAACGGTGTGCCGGTTTAGTCAGAACACTATGTACTCCTGCACTTTTGGCCTCATTTATCACCCCGGTGACATCGTAGGCACTGAGCATAATGATGATCGGCATTTCCGGTATTTTGGATAAATTGGCGAGTCTGCGGACTGCTCGGGTAGTTTCAATGCCATTCATTTCTGGCATTTTCCAATCCATTATAACCATTGAGAACCGGCTGGCGGTATCGGTTTTAAGTAAGGCTCTTAGGGCTGCTTCACCACTATCGGCCTGAGAAACCCTAAAACCAAAGGTATCTAAATGCTGTTGCAGGATATCCCGAGAAGTTACACAGTCATCCACGATCAGCACTCTCACTCCCATCAAGTCCTGTGGAGTATGTCGCGATGAAAGGCCTACCTCGGGATCCAGACCAAATCGTGCGGTAAAACTAAAACAGCTACCCACTCCCGGTTCACTGGTTGCTGTGATCTCACCTTCCATCAACTCTACCAGGTGTTTGCTGATCGTCAATCCCAAACCCGTGCCGCCGAATTTGCGGGTGATGGAACCATCAGCTTGGGTGAACGCATTGAACAGATTGCTAATCTGTTCTTGTGACAGCCCAATACCGGTATCACTAACAGAAAAACCAAGGGTTACCTGTGTTTTGTTTTCTTCTACTAGCTTGGCAGAGACAACAATCTCTCCTTGTTCAGTAAATTTCACGGCATTGTTCGTGAGGTTAAGCAATATCTGGTTCAGTCTGAGAGGATCACCCACCATCGCGTAGGGTATGTTGGGAGCAATATCGAACAACACTTTTAACTCTTTCTGCTGTGCACTGAGGTTAATTTGATCTGACAGGCCTTTCAATACCTTGTCCAGCTCAAAAGAAACCGATTCTATATCCAGCATACCCGCATCGATCTTGGAGAAGTCCAGTATGTCGTTGATGATATCCAGCAGATTCTTTGAAGCGATGTTCATTTTATTCAGGTAGTCACGTTGCCTGTCGTCCAAGCGGGTGTCTCCAAGCAATTGGGCCATGCCTATCACACCATTAAGAGGGGAGCGAATCTCATGGCTCATATTAGCCAGAAACTCACTTTTAGCACGATTGCTGGCTTCGGCGACGGAAGCCTTTTTCTCTGCTTCCAGGCCTTCGAGTCGATAACGTTTAATGTTGTCGGCGACTATCAGGGCAAACATAATTGCCTGGAAAGCGGCACCGAAATGGAATGCGTGATCAATAAACCAGTTGTGTTTAAGTACGCCTGATAACGACAATATAAGCGGTATCGACAATCCCAGGCGACCAATCATTCCTACGAAAAGAAAAAGCGCTGAAGGTGCTCCTTGCCAAAGCAAATAGCTGGCTACGAAGATTGTTGCTAGCGATGCGATCATCGCAAACAGATTGTGCATCGGTGTGACAGCCCCTGTGGGCAATAGCATTATGAAGGGGAAGAAAAGTAGCGCGATAGCAATCAGTGACAAGAGCAACCAATCCAGACGTGGGTAGTCGCGACGAGTGTGAAACAAGGAACGTATAAACTGTGAAAGAAAGATTCCAGTGATATTCGATAATACCTGTCCAATATGCGTCTGCCAGTAGATGGAATCCAGAGTCAGTGGCGTCAAGTTACCGTTAAAGAGCATGATAAGCGGAACTGCGGTTGAAACCATGCCAATGTAGGGCCATACACCTAACCATTCGCCACTGAAAAGAGCCATCAGCAACATAAACACAGCCATGGCGATCAATATTCCTGGAATAATATCTTCAACAAAGTTGGCGTCGCGGCTGCGTTTAAGCAGACCTCGATCAGTTGTCAGATAAGGCTGTAAGGCTACGTTGGTGGCGGGAACTGCGCGCAGATACACGGTGGTTTCCAATCCTTTCGATATATTTAAGGGAAAAGCAAAAAAGCGGTAGGGAATGGGCCAGCTGGAATACGGATGCTGTAGTCCTGAGCTGAAATGAAAATTCTGCTCTTCCACCGTATATGCCACCTGAAGATCCAAAAACAGGGCGCTATCGATGACAAGTAGTGGTTGAGAATCCCTGTAGTGCTGGTTACGAACCTTGAAGCGGAACCAGTGTCCACCGTTGGAGAGGCCGATGCTTTTTTTTATCTGTGTCTGAAAACGAGCATCGTAGCCACCGTGTAAGACATCGTTGACAGTGGCGCTGCCTTCTTGGTCGTGCCAATACTCCAGCATCTCAGGAAGATAGAGAATACGGTCATCCGTCAGCTCGTTTGTAGTGTTGCCATAGGCCACGGCACATACAAAAAAAGAGAGAGCAACTAAATGTAGCCTATTCATTGTGCATGACCGGTCATGTTTCTAGCTTACGCAGAGAGGCCATCGAAGAGAATCTGGCTCGTTAGTCGCTACATATCCGAAAAAGGAGAGTTTCGATAGGCGCGAATAAAAGCTTAGGTTACACGATGTCGAAGCGCAAGGGTCACCTACATGCTGATATTTCGCTGGAAAACACATAGCACACGCTCTTTACATTTATTTCAACTTAGCTAGTGCTAGCGGGGTGCAAGGGTGGCCAATTCCAACAATCGTAAACTAAGAGCCAGCTGTTTTTTTAAGCCTGAAGGTTGACAACGATCCCAACGTGTTGGGTTCACCCCTAAAACCCACGTATTTGGCCGATTGTCCGCTTCGTCTTCGAAACAATGAATTTGTCTCTTTGGATGAAGGACGACTATGTGGAAGAAGTATGAGCTGGGCTGCGTACTGCTTGAATGACTGGAGTTGGCTGATAAAATGTGGACTGATGTCGGGTGATTCTTCACGAATCTGAGTTTTCTGAGTGTCAACTACAAGGTTGCCGTGCCAACTTTTTAGATTTACCTGTGGGTCCTCAAATCGAGAAAAGAAGTCCCCAAACCATGCCATCTAGCGCCGTCAGAGCAGGCCATATTGGCGATTAATTAAACAGTAGTTAAATGGGCGTTAAAGGAGGGTTATAGGCCGCCAGAGCGGAGGGTAGGAGGACCAAACCATCTGTCGCGGAGGACCAAACCATTTGTCGCGCTACACCATCAAACCGTCGCCGGAACACGCCAGACTGATGCTTATTTAAGCAGTGGTTAAGCGGGTGTTAAAGGAGGGTTAAAAGCGGTCCAGCGAAGGAGTGAGGAGGACCAAACCATTTGTCGCGAAGGACCAAACCATTTGTCGCGCTACACATGGGAAATAGCCATGAAAACAAGTGCTACTACAACAATCAATCCGTGTTTATATCATGGGACGCCAAAAGCAGGATTAAGCACGATTGTAACTTATTGATTTTCTTTAGAAAAATGGAGGCGCGGGTCGGAATCGAACCGGCGTACACGGAGTTGCAGTCCGCTGCATGACCACTCTGCCACCGCGCCTTTGTACGAGGAAATTGGAGCGGGAAACCGGGTTCGAACCGGCGACCTCAACCTTGGCAAGGTTGCGCTCTACCAACTGAGCTATTCCCGCAAAAAACTGACGATGATTTCCGAGATCGCCTTTCTCACTACCCCTTCGATTAATTCCGTTTTTTGCTCAGGGGAAACAGGGCGCTTATTCTATTCGGTGTAGCCCCTGTGTCAAGCACCGTTAAGGTTTCATAATCAATTGTTTGACATGATTGTTGGTTATGTCACCGATGCACTGGATTATTTTGTCGATTCTGTTCCTATAAGCAGGGGCATGGCTACTTTTAGATAGATTATCATCGACCAAATCGTTAATAAGGCAGCCAAATAGAGTGCAACATAAGCGGCCTCATACAACAAAGCGCCCTCATGGGCCGGTGTCGCCGCCAACCACAGTATAATGGCTATCATTTGCATGGTCGTTTTGACCTTGCCTAGCCAATTCACCGCTGTGCTTGCCCGCTCACCCAGCTCCGCCATCCATTCCCGTAGTGCTGAAATAACAATTTCCCGACCAATAATGACAACTGCCGGAATGGTAAACCAAAGCGTTGAGTTCTGCTCGACCAGCAACACCAGGGCTACTCCCACCATCAACTTGTCCGCCACAGGATCCAGAAAAGCGCCAAATGCACTGGTTTGCCCCAGGCGACGTGCCAGATAACCATCCAACCAATCGGTTACACTGGCGATAGTAAATATGCCAGCGGCCACAAAATAACTCCATGAAAACGGCAAATAGAACACCAGCATCAGCACCGGAATCAGTACAATGCGAAATAAAGTCAGCCAATTGGGTAGTGTCATCAAACCTCTATTCCCCCTAAGTACATTTCATGATTTATGCAAGCTGGCATAGATATCCTCGGCTAGTTTTCTACTTATACCATTCACACTGCGAAGGTCATCAATACTGGCCCGTTGTACACCTTGCAATCCGCCGAAATGACTAAGCAAGGCTTTTCGCCGCCCTGCACCAATACCTGGTATCCCCTCCAGCGAAGAGGTACGGCGCGCTTTTGCCCGGCGTTGTCTATGCCCGGTAATGGCAAAACGGTGAGCCTCGTCACGCACCTGCTGAATCAGATGCAATGCACCAGAATCAGGTTTTAACGTAAACTCTCTCTCTGGCAGCACCAGTGTTTCCAGTCCAGGCTTGCGAGCAGCCCCCTTGGCCACACCGATCAACAAGATATCGTGCAAAGCCAATTCTTCCATGACTTTTAACGCTCGTGATAGCTGCCCTCTTCCACCATCGATAAAAAGCACATCGGGTACCGGGCTTTCATTATTCTTAACACGCGTATACCGTCTTAACAGTGCCTGAGCCATTGCAGCATAATCATCGCCGGGCGTAATGTCTTCAATATTAAACCGACGGTAGTCGCTTTTCAGCGGTCCGTTCACATCAAAAACCACACAGGATGCCACTGTTCTCTCTCCTGAACTGTGACTGATGTCGAAACACTCCAGGCGCTGCGGCAATTCCTCCAAATCTAGTGCTCTCTGTAAATCTTCAAAGCGCTTGAGCATACTCTGCTTGCCAGCAATATGGCTTTGAAGATTCTGCTCCGCAGCCCTTTGCGCCAATTTTGCCCACTGAGCCCGATGGGATTTCACTCGACTGCTGAGCAATACTTTATGACCGGCATAGTGACCCAATGCGTCACAGATCAGCGCTGCGTCAGTCGGCTGCGTATTGACAACGATTTCCTTTGGAATTTCAGTGGGCGTTTTGCTCAAATAAAACTGTGGTAAAAAAGCGCCAATCACCTCCGATGGCGAATCCTCTAACTGGAGCCTGGGATAGAACCCACGACTACCCAATATGCGCCCACCTCGCACGAACAAGACCTGCACACAGGCCAAGCCAACTGTGACTGATGCCGCAATAATGTCTACATCACCGGTTTCACCCTCAATATATTGCTTTTCCTGTAATTGCTGCAGATAGGCGATCTGATCACGCGATAATGCGGCCTCTTCAAATCTCAGTGCTTCTGCTGCCGCCTCCATTTCAGATACGAGTTCGTCTTTCAGCACCATGCTCTTTCCTTCAAGAAAAAGTTGAGTGTGCCGCACTGCTTCATGGTAGGCATCGGGATTGTGCATTGAAACACAGGGGCCAAGACATCGTTTTATTTGATACTGCAGACAGGGGCGAGAACGGTTTTTAAAAACACTGTCTTCACATTGGCGTACTTGAAACACCTTTTGCAAGAAATTCAGGCTCTCTCTAACAGCCCCTGCACTGGGGTATGGACCAAAATACCGTCCTTTTTTCCTTTTGGCCCCCCGGTGAAAACTGAGCCGGGGATATTCATCGTCTAACGACATGTAAATATAAGGGTAGGATTTATCGTCCCGCAACAAAATATTATAGTGCGGGCGATGCTGTTTAATCAGATTCTGTTCTAGCAGTAATGCTTCAGTTTCACTGTTAGTCACCGTCACTTCGATATGGTCAATCTTCGAGACTAGTGCGACCGTTTTGTTATTAAGCCCTCGATTGCGAAAATAACTGCTGACTCGATTTTTTAAATTTTTTGCTTTCCCTACATACAGTACTACACCAGCACTATCAATCATCTGATAAATACCGGGTCTTTGCGTCAGTTGCTTTAAAAAAGAAGTGTGATCAAACCCGGCAGCAGATTGTTTTGACTCGTCAGTCATCTCATTACTCTAGCATGATGACGGAGCATGCTTATCCCATAGAAGCGAATATCCAGTCAACAATTAGGCATGAGCATCCAGCATACCATAGCGGATGGCCAGGCGGGTCAATTCCACATCCCCCCCCACACCCAGTTTATCAAAAATGCGATAACGATAGCTGTTGACGGTTTTAGGGCTGAGGCACAATTGATCGGAAATATCCTGCACTTTTTGACAATTAACGACCATCATGCAAATTTGTAATTCTCTTTCCGACAGCGCTTCGAAGGGTGACTCCTCATTTTTCTGACCAAAAGACTTGAGCGCCATCTGCTGAGCCACCTGAGGGCAAATATATCGCTGCCCAGCCATAACACTGCGAATCGCTCGAACCATCTCGTCTAAATCGGCATCTTTGGTTATGAAGCCAACGGCACCCGCTTTCAACAGCCGCGAAGGAAAGGGATCATCATCACATGCTGTGACTGCCACAACTTTGATCTCAGGCAGTTGTCGAACGAGTTTGCGAGTAGCCTCCAGCCCCCCTATGCCCGGCATACGAACATCCATCAATACCACATCAGGCTTTATATCCCGACTAAATTTGATAGCTTCCTCACCCGTTGTGGCCTCACCAACAACTTGAATGCCATCAACATCCTCTAACATACGTGTAATCCCTGTACGCACCAACTCGTGGTCATCAGCAACCAATACTTTAATGCTCAAGACTTCACCTCTAGGGAATGACGGTAAACTTTTTATAATAGTAGCAACAGCTTACTAAATGCCGTTTAACTTTAGTTTAGACAAACCTCCATGGTGTTGCACACTATAGTTAGTTAAAAAAGATAACATTGTCACACCGCTATAACCAGAAAAATTCAGCCAATCCGGCCAGTTTGATACACATGCCCACACCTACGTTGCAGGTCAACACCAAAAAAGATGAGAAATGATGTTATTTTAAAGAAGATGAACTTTCTGCTCAAGACCGAGAATATTTCAGGGAATTACCTGAGGCTCCAATTCCAATACAACAGCAAATTTTTTCTTTACAGAATCCTGAATTTGACGGGCAAAACGTAAAATTTGCTGCCCATCGGCATGCTGATCGTTTATTAACACTAATGCGTGACGCTCAAAAACCGAGATACCTCCTTGGTTTTCCCCTTTCCAACCAGCCCTATCAATCAACCAAGCGGCCGGTATCTTTCGTCGATCATCTTCACTAGGATATGCAGGGATATCAGGATGATATCGACACAAACTCTGGTACTTGGCTTGAGTAATAACGGGATTTTTAAAAAAACTGCCCACATTAGGCCGCTCCTCTGGCGACGGTAATTTCTGTTGCCGTAGCGTTATCACCTTTTCACGAATGGTAAGAGGATCGACTTTTACTTTGCATTCAACAGCGCGTTTGAGTTCATCGTAGCTAAGATTGGGTTTGGGTATAGATGACAAGCGAAGAGCAACTCGGGTAATCACCACCTGCCCTTTCAGCTCGTGCTTGAACACACTATCGCGATAACTGAGCTGGCACTCTCCTCTGGGCAGTTTGCGCGTGATTCCCTGCTCAACATCCCACACTTCAACCCATTCAAGAAACTCACTCAATTCAACACCGTAGGCACCGATGTTCTGCACTGGCGCCGCACCTACACTGCCTGGTATCAGCGATAGATTTTCCAGGCCATAGAGTTGATGCTCTAGAGACCAGGCAACCAGCTGATCCCAGCTCTCCCCCGCTCCAGCAATCACACGTTTGCAGCGGTGCTCGACTCCCACTGTTTCAGACTTGATCTGCTGAACCTCAATCCCTTTGATCGCCATACATATAACCAAGCCGTCCAGATCTTGGGTAATCACGGTATTGCTGCCTCCACCGATCACCCAGAAAGGCAAATTATTACATCGTGCAAACGTTAACGCTTCCTGTAACTCTGGCAAATCCTTAACCTGCGCGAAGTAACGAGCACTCAGATCAACACCCAGTGTGTTGTGAGGCAGCAAGGGCTCGTTTTCGACAATCCGCATTATGGGAGCCCGTAGCTACTTTGAATATGGGAGAGTAACGCTGAAGATGCTTTTTCAATGCTGTCCATCACATCATCAAAACCATTGGGGCCACCGTAGTAGGGGTCTGGCACCTCTTCCAGTTGCTGGCCTTTATCAAATGCCAGAAATAGCCCGAGATGACCAGAAAAACCAAGCGGCGCCATCAGTTGCAAATTGCGTAGATTTTCATTATCCATCGCCAATATGTAGTCAAATTTGTCAAAATCGGCTGTTACCACTTGTCTAGCGCGTAAATGATCCAGAGGGTAGCCTCTTCTGCTTGCAACAGAGGAGGCCCGATGATCAGGTGGCTCTCCGATATGCCAATCTCCGGTACCCGCTGAATCAACAATGATTTTGTCACTCAAGTGCGCATCAGACACCACCTTCTCAAACACAGCGTGTGCAGTAGGAGATCGGCAGATATTCCCTAAACAGACAAACAAAACACTGACAGTCATAAGCAAATTTACTTTCTATTCTCTTGCCATTAAATTGGCGTTATTTTTTAGCCATAAGGGCTCGAACACGCTCCAGATCTTCCTCAGTATCCACGCCACCGGGAATGGTTTCAGGCACCTCAGCGCAGTGAATCCGGCTTGCATTTTCCATCGCCCGCAATTGCTCCAGCCTTTCCACAAGCTCCAAGTTGCTCATGGGCCATGAAACAAACTGATGCAACAGAGACACTCGATAGCCATACACGCCAATGTGACGATAATACTGTGAGCCTGCAGGTAATCGTGGTTCTTTGCTACTAAAAAAGTCACGACTCCAGGGGACGGGAGCACGACTGAAATAAAGTGCATACCCCTGTTTATCAAACACGATTTTCACAACATTGGGATCCATCACCAATTCGAGCTCATCAATTTTTTCATACAGTGTTGAGATACCCGCCTGCGGGTGTTGCGCCAGATCCTCAGCCACATAATTAATGACACCGGGAGGAATCAGCGGCTCATCACCCTGCACATTGATCACAATTTCATCATCAGCGAATTGCCGCTTTGCTGCCACTTCTTGCAACCGGTCCGTTCCCGATTCATGTTCAGCTGAGGTCATGCATACCGCAGCACCCAGTTTCTTGGCAAACTCTTCAATACGACTGTCATCCGTGGCGATGATGACTTCATCAGCATCGCTTTTCAGTGCCTGCTCGTAGACACGCTGCACCATCGGTTTGCCCCCAACGTCCAATAGTGGCTTGCCCGGTAATCGGGTGGAAGCATAACGCGCTGGGATAATCACTTTGAAGCTCACGGGGGCTTAATCCTCTGTTTATTTATAGCTAATCAACACTTGGTATTTTGCCAAAAGTTGTTGCCAAAACGCATCGTCCACCCTTGCTTCTACTGGCAAAATCCATGCATCTGATAATTTCAACTGCTGACATTTTATCGCGTCTTTTTCGGTCATCACGATCGGGTACATCTCTTTAAAAGCAAAATCGACCGATGTAAATTGATAATGATCTGGAAACGGCCTTTTGATAACGTCATACCCCATTGCCTCCAAGGACTGAAAAAAGCGTTCGGGATGACCAATGCCGGCAACGGCATTTATTTTTTCCCCAGGCTTTTTATTTTTAACGCTGTTGGAGCCAGTAGTATTTACATCACCGCAGGCACTGTTGTGTTGATATTTGTAAGCAGATACAAGCTGCAGCTCAGCAGGTTGCAGGCTCATCACATTCTGATCAAGCCGAAATTTTTGTTCAGACTCACCATTAACAACAACAAAATCAAGCTCTGACAAACGCGCATGGCTTTCACGTAGCGGCCCTTCCGGTAACAGGCAACGATTACCTAAACCTCGTTTGCCATCTATCACACAGATTTCAATATCACGGCCCAGCGCGTAATGCTGTAATCCATCATCACTGATCACTAAATCACACTCAAAGTCTGCAATTAGTTTCTTCACTGCCTCAACGCGATTTGGGTCAACGACGACAGGACAATCCGTGCGACACGCGATAAGTAGAGGTTCATCGCCAACCTGGGCCGGTTGTGAGTCTGCCGTGACGACAAGCGGATAGGTTTCAGACTGACCGCCATAGCCTCGACTAACAATGCCAGGGCGTAAACCCTGGGCTTTAAAAAACTGAGTAATGGCGATGACCAACGGCGTTTTACCGGCTCCACCCACTGTAATATTGCCAACAACAATTACCGGCACCGGCGCCCGCCACGAAGGCTTTTCTCCATTAAGATAACGGTGTCTGTTTTTCTCCGCCAAGGTGCGATACACACTACTCAGTGGCCGCAACATATGCAGCCAACACGCACTGCCATACCAGGCTTCAAGCATCCAGTTTGTCAGGCGGTGATCAAATCGCATGGTCAGTCTTTAAATTGATTGCGATAGAGCTGTGCATAACGACCATCACGATCAAGCAACTCAGAGTGATTCCCCGACTCAACGATCTGACCATCTTCAACAACCAATATGGTATCGGCTTTTTCGACCGTACTCAGCCGATGGGCTATCACAAATGTGGTTCGTCCTTGCATGATTTTTTCCAATGCATCCTGAATATAACGTTCAGATTCGTTATCAAGAGCGGATGTCGCTTCATCCAATATTAGAATGGGCGCATCTTTCAAAATAGCCCTGGCAATGGCAATACGCTGGCGCTGCCCACCCGAAAGATTAACACCATTATCACCTACCAGTGTATCCATGCCTGCAGATTGCTCATTAATAAACTCCGTAGCATGAGCAATTTTTGCTGCGCGTTTAATGGCTTCTGGGTCACTGTTTTGCAAATCACCGTAGGCAATATTATTTAATATCGTATCATTAAATAACACCACCTGTTGACTGACGAGAGCAATCTGCTGACGCAAGTCACGCAGGCTGTAATCATGGATATCAACGCCATCAATTTTAATCTGACCGTCAACCTGGTTGTAAAAACGCGGAATCAAACTCACTAATGTTGACTTGCCACCACCTGAGCTTCCCACCAAAGCGATTGTCTGCCCCGCTGCCACAGAAAAACTGATATCTTTAAGCACCAAGCTCTGATCGTCTCGATACTGAAAATTGACAGACTTAAATTCGACCTGCCCTTTCACACGTTCAATAGCGGTTGCGCCATCGTCCACTTCGGAGGGCTCATCCATTTGAAAGAAGATATTTTCAGCTGCTGCCAAGCCTTTTTGAATGATATTCAAAACACCACTCAACTGACGAATAGGCTTTGCAAGCAATCCCGCCGCGGTTAAAAAAGCAACAAACTCTCCCGGAGTCAGGCTTGTCTTCACTTCAGGCTGTAAGCCCAGTGCAACCAATGCACACAACGCTAAACTGACTAGAAACTGAATGACCGGTGTCGAGCTTGCCGCCGTAGCCGCCATCTTAATACTCTGACGGCGGTTATATTCACTGGCTTTGAAAAATCTATTACTCTCATAGGCTTCTCCACCAAATATGCGCATAACACGATTGCCGTTAATTGCTTCGGAACTTACATGCGTAACATCGCCCATCGAGTCCTGAATACGTCGGCTAATGCGACGAAACCGTCTACTAACAAATGTAACAATCAGGGCAATAACCGGCGTCACTGCCAAAAACACCAGAGACAATTGCCAGTTTATGTAAAACAAATAAGCCAGAAGGAAAAGCACTATGATGCCTTCGCGAATAATTATCGTAAAAGCCTTAGTCACCGCTCCGGTTACCTGCTCTACATTAAAGGTGATCCGACTAACCAGATAACCACTGGTATTGCTGTCATAAAAAATAGTGGGCAGGCGTAACATATGCTCAAATACCGCGCAACGTAAATCATGGATCGTGTTACGTCCAACATGAGCAATACCAAAATGGCCAATAAAAAAACCGACTCCCCGAAAAAAAGCAATAATCACGATGGCTACAGGTATCATAATGCTGGCCTGATAGTTACTGCTACCCTGCATTTCCATCATCTGATGCATCCATCCAGACACTAAGCCTGCAGTGATATTATCGCCATCTCCAAAAGCATCCACAATAAACTGCAGTATATCGGCCAATAATACTTGCATTGCTGCATACAACATAAAACCGACAACACTCAGGAGAAATGCACCCAGATAGGGCCACATATACGACATCAGTCTGGTGTACAACTGCCAGTCCGTTGAAGTCCGTGAATTATTTGCCATTCAATATGCCTTCATTGCCAAAACACAAATTACTTTTCTTGTTAAAACCTGACCGTGAAATTAGCGATAGTATTATCGGTCGTATTTGGTCGAGAACCGCGTGGTAATACTCAAGTGAACAAAACCCAGTTGCCCTGCTGCATCCATAGCCCGAACAACGGCCTCATGAGGCGTATGTGCATCGGCGGTGATAATCAATGGCAATGAATTATCACCGCCACTTTCTTTGCTTATTGCAGCCTTTACGGTCCTGAGACTATTGTTAATTAAAACCTGATTATTGAGTGAGAATTCGCCCTTTGCATTGATCAGCACTTCAAGTTGCTTAGGTTCCTTTTCTTCCCTGAATTCTCCTTTCGCCTGTGGCAAATCGATAGTGAGGTGAGACTCCTTAGTAAAGGTGGTTGAAACCATAAAGAAAATCAACAGCAAAAATACCACATCGATAAGCGGGGTCAGATTGACACCTTCTTCTGTTGTGTTTTGGCGTTTGAATTTCACTCTTTATCGGTCTCTTTCATTTCCACCCGTCGCTCACTGTGCAAGGCGTCAACCAGCTTGATACTTTGCCTTTCCAGTTCCACGACAATCGTATCGACTCGACGATGAAAATACCGGTGCATTATCAACGCAGGTATTGCCACACACAAACCTGAAGCTGTGGTAATCAAGGCCTCGGAGATACCTCCTGCTAAAACCTGCGCATTCCCCGTCCCCTGAATCATAATATCGCTGAAGACTCGAATCATACCGATGACGGTACCTAAAAGCCCCAGTAGCGGCGTTATCGTCGCAATCGTTCCCAATGGATTAAGATAACGCTCCATTTCATGGATAGCATGACTGGCAGCCTCCTCAATACTTTCTTTCATCACTTCCCTACCATGAGAGGAGTTGCTTAATCCGGCAGACAGTATCTCTCCAAGAGGTGATGATTTTTTCAACTCACGCATTTTCTGCCCATCGAGCTGATTATTCTTTATCCATATCCAGACTTGCGCAATTAAATTGGGTGGCGCTATTTTTTTTGCATTCAGGGTCCAGAACCGTTCAACGCAAATGCCAAACGCCACTATTGAGCACATAATTATCGGGAGCATTAACCATCCGCCCGATTTGATCATTTCAAACACGCATTTCCCTCTCTTTCGTTATCGGCTCACACCTATCATTGGCTCACACTCTTGTACAGAGTTTGAAGCGGTTGCGATAAGACATGATGACAAGCTTGCAGCGAATTCTAATCGCCGTTCCATCATTCTACAACCGAAGCCGCGCTGGATCGTCACGATACCAGAAATTAACTCGACTATCCCGGAACCTTCTCACAAGCAAAGTTTCGCCATTTTCGCTGTGTGAAAATTGTACTGCACCAGCATAAGCCGTATTGAACTGCATAATCCCAAGATCAGAGTAACGTGCAAGCACACGTGCGTGGGGATGTCTGAAACGATTACGATAACCTGCTGAGTACACCACATGACGAGGTGAAACCTGTTGAATAAACTCTGGGGTGGAAGACGTTGCACTACCATGATGAGGCGCAATCAGCACATCCGATTGCAAAGCCTTGCCATACTCCTCTGTTAATCGGCGCTCCACCGCTTTTTCTATATCTCCTGTCAGCAATACAGAACCATTTTCGGCAGTAACCCGTATAACACAAGACGCGTTATTGCCTCCATCGGCGCTATTTATCTTTGCTCTATGATGGCTTGCTCCATTCAACACATGAAACACAACGCCATCCCAGCGCCAGATCATGCCTTCCCTACACAAACGCCCTTGTTTGACATTCAAATGTGCTAAGGGCTCTCCATACAACAGTTCACCAACGGACAGGCCCTTGATAATGCTTTTTGCACCCCCTGAATGATCCTGGTTAGCATGGCTAATCACTAATCTGTCAATGTTGCGATGCCCACCATGGACTAAGAATGGAACCACGACTGCTGCACCCAAATCAAAATTATCTCCATACGAAGGTCCAGCATCATACACCATGGTATGATTTTTCGTTTCTAGCACAACTGCCAGCCCCTGCCCAACATCCAATACGGTCACAGAAAAATGTCCTTGAGGAATACTATTTTGATGGAACAGCCACGGAATACAAACCAATAGGTAGGCCAGCAAGCGGCCAGGAAAACCTCTGGGACTCAACAGTAGAAACACAGCCAGAAACAATGCCAGTAAGCTGAAACACTCAACATTGGCATCCGCTATTTGCCACGGTATTGCCTCCCATAGATCGATCATCCCTTGCATCAACACATCAACTAATGCAATCGCATTTGCTGCAAGTTTCAATAACAATACACCCGCAGAAGACCAGCAAAAAGATAGCGCAGCTCCCAGCAAAGCGACGGGAATAACAACCGTACTGTAGATCGGAATGGCCAGCATATTTGCTAGAGGAGAAATCCACGGTAGTTGATAAAAAAAGAGTAACAAGAAAGGACTTAAACCGATAAAAATCACCCATTGCGGACGTAACCAGCGCCAACGCCAATTTAAGGGCCCTAGCCGCCCGGTCAGTGCATAAAGCAATATGGCCACAGCACCAAATGATAACCAGAAGCCAATAGAGAACACCACCAGAGGTTGTGCAAAAAGAATAATCGTCAATGCAAACAATAAAGAAACACCCGGCAATATTACCCGCCCTGCCAAGCGCCCACAGAAAAAGATGACCACCATCACCAGCGCACGGCTGGTTGGCAGTGAAAACCCGGCCAGGGCACAATAGATCAAAGCAAATACCATCGCCGTCAAACAACCAATATATTGCGCTGGTACCATCAAAAGCAGAGGGAAATATACGCGAGCCAACAGGCATCCAAGCCAATAGCCCAATGCTGCGAGAAGCCCAACATGCAGCCCGGAAATGGCCACAAGATGGTTGGTGCCTGTACGGTTATATAGCTGCCATTGATCCTTTTCAATAGCAGACTTGTCACCAATGACCAGAGCCCTGATCACTCCAGCGTGGGTGTGTCCTGACAATGCAGCCCCGATTCGCTGCCCTATCGCCAAGCGCCAGGCATCAATGCTAAACCAAGCCTGTCTTTGTTGAATAAGCCGGTTTTCTGGATCTCGTCGAACATAGCCGCTAGCATCCACACCCTGCTGTAAAAGCCACATGCCATAATCAAATCCACCCGGATTGGCGTAGCCTCTAGGTGGTTTCAGGCGCACTGTCAATCGCCAATAATCTCCAGGTTTGACTTCCTCGCCACCGTACCAGGTCAACTTGATTTTCCGCATATCTGGAACGGATGCGAACTCACCGTTTTGCATATTGCCTAGCTTATCCACTTTTAGAAAAAAGCGCCGAACCGGCAATTCATCCCTGAATTGAGTCTGTGGCAAGCCCACTACCCGCCCCTCCGCGACCAGATCAACCCCCTGTAACGATTCGGGCAAGATATGCTCAAGACGCCAATGTCCATAACTCACACCCCAGGCAAGTCCAACACAGGCAGCCCCAATAACGACCAAGTGTCTGCGACGTGTGCAGAATAATGCCACGGAAATAGATAGCAACAGGGGGATCGAGTAGAGTGGTAATAATACCGGGCTATTCATACTGAGCCCAAGCACCAGGCAGGCTGCCAACATCCATGTTCGCATTTTGATGTAATTCTCGTTTTGAACAACTATTCCAATTATTTCTTAAGCCGTCATTCGGCTAAGAAAGATATCCTTTGCTACCAACTATACTGTAAAATCAGCCTAGAGATATTGGCAATATCCACCAGGAATCAACAACAACACATAACCATTTGAATCTTATGTCTTTTTATAAAAAACCTTCCGTCGAGTTTCACTAGAAGTCGCTTTGTATGCCCCGTAAGCTGCTAAAACGCTACATGCCACATCCGGCAAAAATTCATGACATTCACCTGTTGAAATTGCTGGGCGACTGGATTCATGATCCCAATTTATGGCACTTGAATCGCCGATCAGCCTCTCTGGGATTCCTGGTTGGTTTATTTTGCGCATTTATCCCTTTACCCATTCAGATGCTGATCGCTGGGATACTGTCCATTCTTGTCCGTAGTAATCTGCCACTCTCGGTGGGACTGGTTTGGATCACCAATCCCCTTACCATAGGACCCATTTTCTACGGAGCCTATGTGATAGGGGCTACCCTGCTTAACATACCGGAAAGCCAGTTTGTCTTCGAATTAAGCTGGGAGTGGCTGGCACAGGAACTAATAATTAAATGGAAACCTTTGCTATTAGGCTCGATGCTCTGTGGCACCATTGCAGGACTAGGCGGTTACCTGTTTATCCGCCTGATATGGCGCTGGCATGTGATTCGCCGCTGGGAAGCAAGAAAAATGGAACGTCAAAATAAAAAAACAGGCTAAACTTCGTAACGAAGCACTTCAGCCGGTTCAACACGGGTTGCGCTCCACGCCGGATACACAGTGGCCAGGAAACTCATCAGAACAGAAACACCACATACCAATAGGATGTCTGTTATATGCAGATCCGATGGTAAATGGTTGACTGGATACACATCGGAATGCAGGAACTGCACCGACAGCACCGATTCAAGCCACTTGACCAAGTTACTGACTTCCAACGCCAATACAATGCCAATCAATGCGCCAGCCAATGTGCCAATCAAACCGATCAAGGTACCCTGCACCATAAACACGGCCATCACCCCGGAAGGGCTTAACCCAAGGGTGCGCAATATAGCAATATCTGATTGTTTGTCACTGACGACCAAAATAAGGGTGGAGACGACATTAAATGCAGCAACAGCGATGATGATAAACAGCAACAAGCCGACCAGACGCTTTGACAATTGTATGGCTTCAAATAAATTGCCATGAGAACGGGACCAGTCCCGAGCAAAATAGCCATAGGGCAGCGCGTATACTACATCTGCGGCTGTGAGCGCGGCTCGATACAAGTCCGCCACCTTTAATCTGACACCCTGTACTGCATCACCAAATCCACTTAGCTGACCTGCGTCATCAATATGTATCATTGCCAAATGCCGGTCCAGCTCAGTACCACTGGTAAAAATATCAACGACCTCAAAGCGCTTTACTTTTGGCATAACCGTCGCGCCTTTTCCCGCTTGCGGCATAATAAACGTCACACTGCTGCCGACTTCAAGCAGCAGTGCCTTAGCCAAATCAGCACCGATAACCATTTTACCCGAGCCAATGATTGTAAGGTCACTCTGACTGAGAAACTGCTGAATAACACTGACGGACTTCTCTTTGTCTGGCAGCACACCGTGTACCAGGGTCGATTCAACTTTGCCACGATGCAATAACAAACCCTGCAAATGAGTAAAGGGGGCCACTGCCTGCACGTCTGGATTTTTCAGCGCCTCCTTTGCTATCAACTCCCAGTCATCCATTGGTTGATAACTATTGATGCTCGCCTGTGGTACCAAACCCAAAATACGCTCACGTAACTCCTTATCAAATCCATTCATCACTGACAAAACCACGATAAGCAAGCCAACACCCAGCGTCAAACCCGCCATGGAGATACGCGAAATAAACGACACCATATGGTTACGCTGCTTTACCAGCGTATAACGCAATCCTAAAAAGAATGGCAAAGGAAGTTGAGTCATAGACAATCTCAAATCTCGCTCAATATACCGGATTTCAGTTTCAGTATTCGGTCCATGCGTCGAGCAAGGCTAATATCGTGTGTCACGATAATAAAACTAATTTCCAGCGAATCATTCAGTTCAACCATCAATTGATGAATCGCAATCGCTGTTTCGTTATCCAGATTACCGGTAGGCTCATCCATTAGCACACAATCCGGTTCCGTCACCAGTGCGCGAGCGATGGCAACACGCTGCCGCTCACCCCCAGACAGCTCCGAAGGTTTATGTACAAGCCGACTTTCCAGTCCCACTTTTGCCAGCGTTGCAACAGCACGCGAGGCAGCTTCAGACCTGGACTGCCCTCTGATCAGTAGAGGTATCATGACATTTTCTTGAGCAGAGAATTCTCCCAGCAAATGATGAAACTGATAGACGAATCCTAGGCATTGATTTCGTAACAGACCCTTTTTTTGCTCCTTCAATTCACTCAATACTTGCCCGTTGACAGCAACCGTTCCCTGACTGGGCGCATCCAAGCCCCCAAGCATATTGAGCAACGTGGTTTTTCCAGACCCTGATGCGCCAACAATCGCTAATTTCTCAGCTCGCGCAACCTCAAGATTAATACCCTGTAAAACCTCTATCTTCTGCGGACCCTGCTGATAAGACTTACATAAATTACTGCACTGTATCACCAGATTTTTGTGGGAAGTTTGGTCTACATTCATAAAGCTATTACTCATAGCGAAGCGCTTCGGCAGGAGAAATTTTTGAGGCACTATAGGCAGGGTAAAGGGTTGCAAGAAAACTGAGCAGTAGAGCACCCAGTAAAATTTTCAAAACATCCAACCACTGTAGCACCGATGGAATCTCAGTAATGAAATAGACATTGGGATCAAAAATATATACCTGAAACAAACTTTCGATCGCTGCAACCACTTCCCCAATATTAAGAGCCAGCAATACACCTGCCCCCCCTCCCAATACCACACCTAACAAGCCTATCGACATGCCCTGCACCATGAAAATACCCATAATCGACCATGACGATGCTCCCATCGTGCGCATGACAGCAATCGCAGCTCTTTTTTCAGTCACCATCATGGTCAGAATAGAAATGATATTGAATGCCGCCACTGCGACAACGGTCATCAATAAAACAGCAATCATGGTTTTTTCCATTTTGATCGCCTGAAACAAACTACCTTGCGATTCGCTCCAATCGGAAAATTGCAGTGAATCGGGCAATGCTTGCATAATAGGCCGCATAATTGAGGAAACACGATACAAATCACTGGTCTGCACCCTTAAACCCTGGACCCGCCCCTTTAAGGCAAACAAGCGCGCACCATCTTCAATGTGGATAAACGCCGATGTGCTATCCATTTGCGCGCCAACCTCAAACACACCGACCAGATAAAAACGCCTGGAACGCGGAAAAATACCTGCCGGGGTGACGCTGACCTTTGGAATCACAAGTGTCACCGCATCACCAATTGTTAAACCCAAATGGCGCGCAAGCAACGCGCCAAGCACAATGCCGTACTCTCTGCTTTTCAGGTCAGACAAACTACCGGCTATCATTCTCTGCTCGATAACAGAGACTTTTTCCTCGGCTGTAGGTAATACTGCGTTCAGTTGAATACCCCGCACCATACCGGGTAAGGCCAACATCGCATCCCCTCCAATATAGGGAGCAACACCCTTGATGCCTGGATACTCAGAAATTTTGTCGGCCAAGCCTTGCCAATCTCTCTGCTCCTTGGAGGAAAATTCGATCTGCGCATGAGGCATTAAACTCAATACACGCCCACGCAACTCAGCCTCAAATCCGTTCATTACTGACAATACGACAATCAATGCCACCACGCCCAGGATCATTCCTAATAGAGATATCAGGGAAATAAAACCAAGAAAGTGGCTCCTGCGTTTAGCGCCGATATAGCGCAACCCGACAAAAACAGGAAATGTGATTTTCATAGGCGTTAGTTAAGCGTGTGCCTTGACCGGGAAATGGACAATTTCGATGCAAAATCAGATAGTAACACGATTTCTGTACTACACTGAACTCATAATCCGCTTAACTGACTGTACTATTTACTTCACAACTTACTTCACAACTTACTTCACAACTTACTTCACAACTTACTTAACAACTTACTTAACAACTTACTTAACAACAGAACATGACTATACCTGGGGACGATCAACGCAACTATTTCCGTGTTAACGAAACTGTCAGCCTGGAATATGTCACCGTATCGGAAAATGATGTTAAGCATAGGCAGCCAGAAACTTTTCTTTCCAGCTCCCCGGAATTTGTGTTACTGCGGGAATTGCAAGCAATTGATCACGAAAACAATGCCATCATGCGACTTATCGTGGATAAGGAGCGGGAAGTTGCTTCGTATTTGAAAGCCATAAACCGAAAAATCGACTTATTGGCACAGTCAATTATTGATCTTTCTCAGGATCAAAATAATGGAGTCAAACAGTCCGCATCCCTCAGTGAAGGAGGTATCTCGTTTTACACTAAGGATGTCATGAAGAAAGGTGAGTATGTCGCCCTGAAAATCACTCTACTCCCTTCTTACATAGGCATGATGCTGTTTGGCAGAATCGTTGAAAGCCCCTTTAACAACAACAAAAAGCAATACCGAAATTCAATCGCTTTTGTCGCCTTAAAAGAAGAGGACCGACATGTACTGGCACGTCATATCATAAAAGTTCAGTCAGAAGCACAACGATTGCGCAATTCCGACATGGACTAAGCTTCACACTCAGGATATCAACCATGCATAAAATCACCGTCCCATTTGTTTCAACAGGCTTCTTATTTAGCGTTGTGCTCGGATTCTCGGCATTTTCAACAGCAGAGGAAGTAAAGGTTCCTGTTGGACAGCAAGCAGCCGAATCCCAGACCGTAAAACGACCTCAAAAAGGTGCTCGCAAGGAAAGCGTTGAAGCTAAATTTGGTCAACCCAAGGATTGGACTGATCCCGTTGGTGATCCGCCCATTAGTCGTTGGGAGTACGAGCAGTTTACCGTGTTTTTTGAATATGACCGTGTCATTCATTCCGTATTGAAACAGACAAAAACGCAGTAAAGCTTCGCATAATATAAATGACACACGATCTGGCGGCAAACGGAAAGTTTGCTGCTGATTTATTCAGCAAAATGGCACAGTATTAAATTAAATTCCTTTATCAGGGCCACCATTAAAATATCTGTGACCTCGGATAGAGAGCAAAAAAAAACCTCTCCCACATCTGGGAGAGGTTTTTCTCAATCGATTCAAATCATTATCAACGCATAAGGTACTGCGGAGAATAATTTTTCGAATTCCTACAAATCAGGCTACCGTCCAAGTATTGTTACCACGTAACAATTGCTGAAGATCGCCTGATCCCAACTTAGATGTCACCTGCTCTTGCTGATCACGCATAGACTCACCGTAACACTCGCCCTCAACCTGTCGAATAACACCCATTGGCATGGGGAACTTATCCAACGGCAACGAACTGAGCATGCTCGGCAGGATTGAATCCTCATTGGTAGCGTCGTGCACGAGAATATCGGCAGGATCAACATCTGCTACGTTAACAACTTTTGGCGTCATGCCATCCAAAACAATACCCTTGTCCATTTCACTACCAAATATCATTGGCTTTCCGTCTTCAAGAATCAGGCTGTGTTCTGCGTTTTCCTTGTCAGTGTATCGATCAAACACGTTGTCATTGAAGATCAGGCAGTTCTGCAAAATATGCACCAATGAAAACCCTTTGTGCTGATGGGCCTTAACCAGCAATTCTCTCAGAAGCTTCTGGTTTTTGCCCGTTGATCGGGAAACAAAGGTTGCCCCTGCACCCAACGCCAATTTGACCGGATCTAACGGATTATCGATAGATCCATAAGGCGTGGTTTTTGTGATCACGCCTTTATCGGAGGTCGGAGACACCTGTCCCTTGGTCAAACCGTAGATGCGGTTGTCCATCAAAATAACAACCATATTCATGTTGCGCTTGGCCGCGTGCACAAAGTGATTACCCCCAATACTGAGCGCATCACCGTCACCTGTGGCCACCCAAACTGACAGCTCAGGATTTTGGGTTCTAACACCTGTCGCAATGGCCATCGCACGACCATGCATTGTGTGGTAACCGTAAGTATTCATGTAATAGGGAAAACGGCTGGAACAACCAATTCCCGAAACAAACACCACTTCTTCATTACGCAACCCAAGATCTGCCAGCGCCAATTGGGCCTGCTTTAACACCGAATAATCACCACAGCCAGAGCACCACTTGACTTCCTGGGCCGATGCATAGTTCTTCTTGTCAATCTTCATATCGCTCATCGCTCTACACCCTCTACTATCTCTCTAATTTGATACTTGATGTGGTTTATTACAGAAGCTTATCAATTACATTAGCAATTTCGTCTTCTCTAAAGGGTTTGCCCTGTATCTTCGTTAAGGGGATAGAATCAACCAGGTATTTTGCTCGTAATATTTGATCAAGCTGTCCCAGGTTCATCTCTGCAACTACCACTTTTTTGAACTTGGCAATAACTTCTGCCGTATTCTTGGGCATTGGATTCATATGAGTAAAGTGTATATGGGAAATTGACTTACCTTCTGCACGATACTTTTCTACCTTTCCGCGGATAGCACCAAAGGTAGATCCCCATGAGAATATACCGACTTCTCCGCCATCCTGATCACCAAAAATTTCGAGATCTGGAATATCGTCAGCAATACGATCAACCTTCTCCTGACGAATTAAACTCATCTTCTCGTGGTTTACTGGATCATGGCTCACACTGCCATCAACATAATCCTTTTCAAGCCCACCGATACGATGCTGCATACCCGGCATTCCAGGCACAGCCCAATCTCTGGCCAGGGTTTTTTCATCTCGACGATAGGGAGAAAAACCCTCTGGCTCTACTTCTCTCTTTAATCCAGACAGATCAGGTAATTCATCAACCTTGGGCACTAAAAAGGGCTCCGAACCATTACCCAGATAACCATCAGTGAGCAGGATAACCGGCGTCATGTATTTCACTGCCAAGCGCGCAGCCTCAATAGCCTGGTAAAAACAATCGCCTGGTGTGCTTGCTGAAACCACAGGCATGGGGCATTCGCCATGCCGACCATACATCGCTTGCAGCAAATCACTCTGTTCTGTCTTAGTAGGTAAGCCAGTCGATGGCCCGCCACGCTGCACGTTGACCACAACCAACGGTAATTCAGAGATCACTGCAAGGCCTAACGCTTCTGACTTCAAGGACATACCCGGGCCGGATGTATTCGTCACTGCCAGCGCTCCGGCAAAAGACGCGCCAATTGCACTGCAGATACCTGCTATTTCATCTTCGGCCTGGAAGGTTTTAACACCATAGTTCTTTAATACAGCCAATTCCTGAAGAATTTCTGTGGCCGGTGTAATCGGGTAACTACCCAAATACAGATTCAGACCAATCAGATCCGCAGCAGCAGCCAAACCTAACGCAACAGCCTTGTTACCTGAAAGATTACGATATTCTCCAGGTGCCAAACGCTTGTCCGACAATTTGAACTGAGCCTGAGGCACTCCCTTATTTCGTGCGTATGCAATGCCTTCTTCCAAAACAGTGATATTTGCATCGGCAATGTCTGGCTTTCTAGCAAATTTGCTTTTGATGTAATCAATTGAGTAATCAGGCTCTTGGTCGTGCAACCACAGCAGAATACCCAAGGTGAAGAAGTTCTTGCAGCGTCCACGATCCTTTTTGGATAGGGCAGAGTCCTTCAATGCCTCAAGCGTTTGGGAAGTAATGGGTAGTGCGTAGACTTCCAAGTCTTCCAGTGAACCGTCTTCCAGAGGGTTGCTCTCATAACCCGCTTTTTCCAGGTTCTTCGCATTAAACGCATCCGTATCGACAATAATCGCCCCGCCTTTGTCAAGAACAGCAACATTAACCTTCAATGCTGCAGGATTCATGGCGACCAACACATCGACAAAGTCTCCCGGTGTACGTACATTGCTTTTACCGAAATTTACCTGGAAACCACTAACCCCAGCCGTCGTGCCTGCAGGCGCCCGAATTTCAGAAGGAAAGTCAGGCATAGTGACAATCTCGTTGCCTTCTTGTGCAACAGCGGCGGCAAACTGTGTACCGGTGAGTTGCATCCCATCGCCGGAATCACCAGCAAAGCGTATGACAACGTTTTCAAATCCGCTCTCTTTGACCTGCATTAGTATAGCACTCCTCGTAATAGACTATTTTCGCACAAAATCAATTTGGCCTTATCAACTTAATCTACCTCTTCCACCACAACTAAAAAAACCTGTGTTGTAAGAGGGTTATTCAGCAATCCACATAACAAGTGCTTAGGAACTTTCAGTCAACCAGAAACCAAAATCACGATTATACCGATTCCCTAACTTTCACACTCCTATTTTGTGCCTGCAATTAACGCTTTAGTTCAACAGAGCTAATTCTAATTTGCCTGTCAAACTTTAAAGATTGCCTAAATCAACATTTGTTTATTTTTTTATCATTCACATAGATATTCGCATAGATAAATGCGACGTTTTGGATGGTAAAGCCCCATCATTAATGAGGCATGACAGAACGATAACAAACTAACCTGCCGTAGCATTAACACAGCATTAACAATACGGCGACTACACACTTCATCGTGGTAGTCGCAGTTGATTATATCTCCGAAATCATTCCAGATAAATATCTACCCGCATCAATACCCAACCTATTGTTGAACCTGGAAGCCAGCAATTAGCTGGCTTCCTTAATTTCAACGGGTTGAGCATAGTCAGCATGCAGAGGATAATGCAGAACAATATCCCGTGGACAAGCATCAACACAGGCATAATTACAATCCGGACCATACGCAATGCATTTATCATGATCGACTTGTAACAACCCGGTATCCGTCAAATAGCAGGCATCAGCAGGGCATTTCTTTATACAGGCCTTGCAATATATACAACCCACCGTACAGACGTCCTTGCAGCGCTTTGCCGGATCCTGAGTCATGCACGGAATATGCACTCTGGCATCCTTGGTCGTCAGCTCAATGATACCCTTTGGACAACCCGTAACACAGATGCCACAACCGACACAAAGGTCAGGCGAAATTTGCGGAAAATCGTCCACCATGGTAATCGCATCAAAAGGACAGATTTGGGCACATTCGCCGATACCCAGACAACCCCACTGACAATCCGAAGGGCCGCCAAAAGCCAATGTTGCAGCTGTACAACTGTCAAAGCCCGAGTAATTCATCTTATTGCCAACTTCACCCATAAGGCATGAACAACGAACAGTAGCCACGACATTCTCTTTAAAATCCAGTTCCTTGCCGGTCATATTGGCAATGATTTCTGCTACTTCCTTTTTGCCAGGAAAACATAAGTTAGGCGAGACATCAGGTTCATGCACAACCGCTCTGGCATAACCTTCACAACCAGGATAACCGCAGCCACCGCACTGTGCCATAGGTAAGCTTTCCAACACCTCTTCGACCACCTCGTCAGCTTCTACAGCAAACTTATAAGCTGCATAACCTAATCCAGTTCCAAATACCACTCCAATCAGCGCCAGCAACCCAACACCACTAAATGCTAACTCGACAAATGATGATTCCACTCTACTCTCCCAAACCTTATCTATTATGTTAGCTTAGATCGACATACCGGAAAAGCCAAGGAAGGCCATCGCAAACTGGCCTGCCAGTATAAAGGCAATGGGAAGCCCCTTAAAACTCTCCGGCATTAACGCAAGCTCGAGCCTTTCACGAACAGCGGCCATCAGATACAGCGCTAACATAAAACCAGTTCCTGCACCTAACGCCAGCATGATGGATTCCCAAAAACCATAGCCGTCCTTAGCCAGCATCAGCGGTACCGCAATGACGACGCAGTTTGTCGTAATTAAAACCAGAAATATGCCGAAGGAGCTGAATAAAACCGGATTTACCTTACGCAATATCGTATCGACTGCCTGTACTGACAAGGCGACCAGGCCGATAAAAACCACTATCTGTAAAAAGGTCAATTTGTACGGGATCATAAACCAATTGTAAAAAACCCATGACATCGCCGTGGCTATTACCATGACAATAGAAAACACCAACCCCATACCTTTTGCAGTCTCTTTGCGTTTTGATGTCCCCATAAAGACACACAAGCCAAGGTACTTGGTAAACACAAAGTTTTTAATCAGCATTGCCGTAATCAAAATCGATATCAGGTAACCCAAGTAGGATTTCTTCACCTGAAAAGACATAGCTGCTTCAGAGCTCGATAAACCCCGAACAGACACCATATGCGCTTCAGCCTGATTCAAAGGTTCTCCAAACTCCAGAGTCGCCTCGGTTTTGTCCGCGTTCAGCGTGATATTGACGAGCTCAAGACGGATATCCGGGTCTGGCTCTTCAAATACCGTGTAACTATTCAGCGACACCAGGCGCTCATCACTGACCGGATTAGCGAACGTAAGAATAATCTCGTTCGCTTCCCCAAACTCAGTTTTTGCAACCAGATTGTTAGCTGCAAATAAATTAAACGCCAGAAGAGTGCTGCTCAGCGCAACCACCACCAGGCAAATTGCTTTTATTGCTCTCATAAGTGATTATTCCCAATTTTCTACGATTATAGATTGCTTCTAAGTAATTAAAAAAGCCCATCAACAAACCCACAACAAAAAAGCCTGCGCTGGGAAGTACAAAAAACAGTAGTGGCTGTGAATCAAGTATGTTAATACCAAAAACGGTTCCCATACCACCCAGCTCACGAATAATTCCGATGATCACCATACCAACCACGAATCCCAGCCCCATTCCGAAACCGTCCCAGAAAGAAGCGCCAACCGTATTCTTACAGGCAAACATTTCCAGGCGCATTGTGATAATGGCAAAGGCAACGATCAGTTTTACAAAAATACCCACCTGCGCATAGGCCGCAGGAAAATAGGCGGCCAGCACCATATCAATAACTGACACCCAGGTTGCAATAATCAACACATAGGTCGGGATACGAATACGAGGGTGAATAAAATTTTTCACCACCGAAACAGTGCAGCTTGAAGCTACCTGTACAAAAAATACGGCTATCCCCAGCAATAGACCATTCATCACTGTCGTCGTCATGGCAACAGCTGGACACATTGACAGTGCCAATCGAAAAATGGGGTTCTGATCCAATATACCGTCTAGTACTAGCTGATAACTCGTCTTTGTCGTCGCCACGTTATTTTGCCCATTCCATCAATATTCAAATTGTTTTCAATTTGGCCGAAGTTGAATCCGACCAAACCATATATCTCTTTCTACCTACGACCCAGAAGGATCCCTATACCGTTTTAGAAGGCCACCGGTATAGATTGCTCACTAATAACCTTTTCCAGCACCTTGATCCGATAGGCAAATTTCTTAAGCATGATCTTCAAGCCGTTATTTACCGCATCACTGGAAATAGTCGCTCCGGTAAGAGCATAGATATCGTCCTTTAAATGCTCCTCTCTGATGCGCACACGTTCCGCTTCGTCCAGATCTGGATCATTTTCCAAATACTTACGATATTCCTGCGGCAAGGGCATCTTAACGACCTTGATGCTCTTCATAACTTCAACCGTCTTATCACGGAACTGATTCTTAAAATAATCCTTTTCAATCCCGTCACCCAAACCCGGATCTTCCTCGTGCTCCAGAACTTCAAAACCCATCACCGTCAATTGAGGATCAAGCGCCATTATCATATGAATAAAGGTCTTAAAACCAGACGATTTGCCAGGTAACAGATAGGCTGAGCGCTCCCCAGCGTCATTTACGAAAATGGATTTGTCTGCAAACTGAAATTCATATTCCGAAGATATCGCTCCGGCCACAATCTGATTTCGCAGGTCCAAATCATCCACTTCACTCATACTGATCTGCAGAGGATACTGAGCCACATACTGACCTTCCAGATCAATCACCACTAACTGGTGCTCTTCTTTATCCTTGATCGGTAACACATAGCCAAGGAATTTGTTATCGCCTTGCTGCAACACATAACGATATAAATTGAATAACTTGATGCTTTCTGGCGCTGGATTATCTTCGCTAAAACCAAGCAAGCCCAACATTACTTTTTGCTCATTCACATGTGCATTATGCTTTTTGGGCCCCTCTGTCATCACAAAAACAGCTCCCATGATGACGCCGGCCAGCATGAAGGAAATAGTCAACCGAGCGGCTATGTTAAAAATCTCTTTCATTGCGCAACCTCTTCTTTTGCTGGTGCAAAACGCTCTGGCTTAAACCAATCTTCAAACACAGGTGTAAATGGGTTCATTAACAAAATGGCATAGCAAATACCTTCGGGGTATCCCCCCTTCAGTCGAATCAGCACCGTTAATGCTCCCACGCCAATCCCAAAAATAATTTTTGCTTTAGTACCCATTGGCGTAGTCACGTAGTCGGTCGCCATAAAGAAGGCTCCCAAGATTGCCCCACCCGACAATACTGCCAAAATGGGATCACCACCAAATAAGCTATCACCACCAAAAATCCAGGTTAATACTGCGATTGACCCTAGTACTGCCACTGGTGTATGCCAAGTAATATAACCTCTATAGATCAGATACACTCCACCCAGCAAGACAGCCAGAGCAGATGTTTCACCAATACAACCGGGCTGCCAACCAAAGAAAAACTGCGTATATATAGATGAAAGCTGCCCATACTCCTGAATCAGTAAATCCACTCCACCGTGCGACAGCAAATACAACGGCGTCGCTGTTGTGACTGCATCGACATCAGAACCAATATGGGTGAACAAAGCCATATTCTCGATTGGCGGTATCCAGCCAGCGGTCATTGCCACAGGGAAGGAAGCCATTAAGAAAGTACGGGCTAGTAGTGCTGGGTTAAAAATATTATAACCGACACCACCAAGTAAGTGCTTTCCAATGTAGATCGCCATAATTGCCCCAAGTACGGGCAAGTACAGAGGCACATTCGGCGGTATGACAAAGGCCATTAATATGCCCGTCAACACAGCACTACCATCAGAAATGGTTATTGGACGATTGAGTGCTCGCTGGCTAACTGCCTCAACGGCAACACAACTCAGCACACTCACCAGCGTAATAATCAGCGTTTGTATACCAAATACAAAAATGGAAATTATCAACGAAGGCATCAGACAAGCTGACACCGTCCACATAATTTTTTCAACTGACTCGCTGCTTTTAACATGGGGGGAAACAGAAACATCCCAAACCTCTGCCGCAGTCTCAGCTATTTGATCAGTCTTAGCAGTAGCGATGACCTTTCTCCTCTATTTCTATTTGTTTCGCAAGTTCATTTTTGCCATACGGATAAGCTGCACCAAGGGTCTCTTGGATGGGCAAACATAAGCACAGCTACCACACTCAAAGCAATCCAGCGTACCGAATCGCTCAGTATCTGCTCCTCGACCAGCTTGGGCGTGAACACCAATTTCATTCGGCTGCAATCCCATCGGGCAGGCATTGTTACACCAACCACAGCGAATGCAGTTTGAAAACGGGCTGCTGTCGATTTCTTTATCCGTTAAAAACAGAACGGAGGACGTTGTCTTAAGAATCGGAATATCCAGCGTTGAAACTGCAAATCCCATCATCGGACCACCCAAAACCACTTTCTTCAGGCCATCCGTCGTACCCCCGAGATATTCAACAATATCAGAAATGCGAGTACCAATTTTGACTTGTAGATTAGCGGGTCGCTTTATTCCCAGTCCGGAAATAGTGATCACTTTCTCGTAATAAGGCTTTCCACGTGCAACTGCATCATAAATAGTACGTGCAGTACTCACATTCTGAACCACAACACCAACCGCCGATGGCAGCGCCTGTGACGGCACCGTGAGGCCGGTAATACTGTAAATCAACTGCCGTTCAGAACCCTGCGGGTATTTCACTTCAAGGGGATGAACAGTAATCTGAGCTGAATCGCTCGATTGCGCACTGGCTGCTTTTTGCATGGCTTCGATAGCATCCGGCTTATTATCTTCTATGCCGATCTGACATTTTGTAATGCCAAGAATCCTCAAGATAATACGTGCGCCTTCAACAATCTCATCAGCATGTTCTACCATCATACGATGATCTGCTGTGATATAAGGTTCACACTCAGAACCATTAAGCAACAAGGTGTCAATCTTGACATCGGGTGGCGGATTGAGTTTTGCGTAGGTCGGAAAACCAGCTCCGCCCACACCAATAATGCCACCCTCTTTTAATTTGGCGAGGAGTCCGTCTTTGTCAAGACCACTCCAGTCAGTAGCGGTATATTGCCTGGGTTCATCATCCGGCTTTGTACGTATGGTGACTGACGGCGTACTGACCCGCATGGGGTGTGAAGACACCGCCAGCTCCCTGACTGTACCATTAGCTGGCGCGTGAACAGGAACACCCAAACCATTATCGACATCGCCTATCAGATCACCTTCAACAAGGTCGGCTCTCTTTTTCACTACCGGCTTGCATGGCGCACCAATATGCTGCGCAAGAACAATCTCAAGCTCAGCAGGAGTTGGCATGATTTCAATATTGGCTGAATTAGTGAGTGTCTTATACTCGGGCGGATGTATACCGCCTTTTGGAAAAGTGAGACCCAAATTGCTCATAGACGAATGCTTACGTTGAATATGGTTAATTTACAGGATGTTTACAGTGGAACCCGACTCAGTTTCTCAAAAATTTCAATTTCTCTACCGCACATATCACTCTGTATCGGCGGAGGACAAGCGTAGTGACTGCACCGATCTTTGACATTGAGCAGCCTCAAAGAAAGTTGAATTATCCCTATTTCTCACAACTTATGGGCAAAAAAAACCGTCCGGTCTGTCCTCTCATCCTGGAAACATGCTAGCACTCTGAATATGCGTGATTTAAGGGCGCAGAAAGATATCTTGAAGATGCTAACATGCATAACATATACCTTTACCTCTATCATCAAACACCTTCGCATCCTGGAACTTGCTTCTACAATATGAGCACTATATCCCAGCAACTTACCAGGCTAAAAAATGGCAAGGCTGATTTCAGCCAGGATTTCAAACAACAGGACTATCTACTGCTTGATATAAACGGCCAAACCTTCGAACACGCAAAATTCAACCTTATCCAAAATACGGCGAATCTACGCAAAATCAAACAGCAGAAAACATCAGGATTACTGGGCATCGCCCCGCATAATAAAAACAACACATTAGCGTTGATTCGCCCTGTATTCAAAAGCTGATGCCTACCCATATACCACCATACCCCGTTATACTGGCTCGCCGATGTATATCGATATCATTTCATAAATAGGGTGCGTATAAAGTCACACAATATGGACAGCAAATCACATTACGACATAAGCGCTTCTGACTTTACCAGCGAGAACACTCGTTGCGCCGGCCTACTATATAAGCCAGACAATTGCCAAATCCCAACACCCATCATTGTAATGGCTCATGGACTGGCCGCAGAAAAAGCATTTGGCCTGCATACCTTTGCCGAGCACTTTGTTAACGAAGGCTTTGCCGTCTATGTATTTGACTACCGCAACTTTGGTGACAGTGATGGAGAACCCCGCAATCTCGTCAACCCCTGGCGTCATTTAACCGATTGGCGAAATGCGCTGCAGCATGTGCGCAATCTTGATATAAGCGATAATGAGCGCATTATTCTATGGGGAACCTCCTTTAGCGGTGGACACGTACTACGTATTGCTGCCAAAGATACCCATCTGGCAGCCATAATCACCCAAGTGCCTTTTGTCGACGGCCTGAGCGCACTGGCAGACACTAGCCCAATGGATATTGCCAAAGCTTTCTTATTTGGCATTTATGACAGCCTGAGATCGATAATCGGCATGTCGCCTTATTATTCGCCCGTGGTCGGTAAACCAGGTGATTTTGCACTATTGAATACGCCAGGTAGCTGGGAAGGTTATTTCTCCTTAATACCCGACAACAGCAATTGGCAAAATGGCGTGCCCGCAAGAGTGCTGATGACAATCGGTTTTTATAGGCCCATTCAGACCGTTAATAGAATCAAGGTACCGGTATTAGTTGTCACTGGCTCACATGACGACATCACACCAGAAAAAATCGCCCTAAAAGCCGTAGCAAAAATACCCAACGCAGAACACATCAGCCTTGATAGCGATCATTTCCAAGTATACGGTGGTGGCACAGCGTTTAAAAACAACATCACAAGCCAAATCAGTTTTCTGCGCAAACGCATAATTCCTTAAAAACCATCTACCCCTTAATTACGTAACCACAACTATGCAGCCACAACCACAACCTTATATCGTACCGTTTTGTGATCAAGAGGTAGACATCCTGTACCAGGATGACTACTTATTACTGGTTAACAAACCCCAACTTCTGCTGAGCATACCTGGCAAACTTCCGCAGAACAAAGATTGCGTTATCTCTCGATTACAACGTAACTTCCCCACCGCCAGCATTGTTCACCGGCTGGATCTGGATACGTCCGGCATCATGATCATTCCGCTTTGTAAAGAAGCACACTCCCATATCAGCCGTCAGTTTCAACAGCGCCAAATCACCAAGAGCTACACAGCCGTTATTTATGGTACAACACTACAAAACCACGGTAAGATCGATCTGCCGATTGCCTGCGACTGGAAGAATCGCCCATTACAAAAAATATGTTATGACAAGGGAAAGCAAGCTCTGACCTACTACGAGGTGATCGAGCGCTATTCGGAGTCTGAGCGAAGTCGAGTCATCCTCAAACCAATCACTGGACGCTCTCATCAATTGAGAATTCACTTAAAGGAAATCGGACACCCCATTTTGGGCTGTGATCTCTACGCCCATGATACCGCATTTCATATGGCAGAACGCCTGATGCTACACGCTACTGAAATCGCCTTTCAACATCCAATCAATGGCAAGGCCATTCATGGCCATAGCAAACCAGAGTTTTAGGACAATTTACCGAACTATTGTTTATATCAATTTGAATTCAAGTGACAATATTAGCGCAACGTCAAATCATACCTCTACGATATTTTAAAAACTGATATCATTGAGTTCAGCTCTTCGGCCAGCTCGTTGATTCGATTGCTCTTCTGGGCTAGCAATCGAATTTTCGCCTCACCCTGTACTGCAGCCGTATTGATGTTATTTACATTTTCATTCATCTCTACCGTCGTACAACCCTGCTGCTCTGCTGCACTGGCTATCATGTTGTTCAACTCATTAACCGCACTGACATTCTCTGCAATACAATTAAATACTGTGGTTATATTTTTATTTTTCTCTGCTGTTTCCCGAGCACTTTCGAGACTGCCCTCCATTTCATTAACAGTCACGTTACAGATATTCGTAAACTGCTCAAGCATCTCTCTTATACTTTGTGTGGAATCCTGAGTTCGCGTCGCCAAACCTCTTACTTCATCCGCCACAACAGCGAAGCCTCTACCCTGCTCTCCGGCACGTGCGGCTTCGATCGCCGCGTTCAGCGCAAGTAGATTGGTTTGATCAGCGATATCCTTGATAACATTGAGCACATCATTGATGCTATCTGTACTTTTTTTCAGCTTATTCACGGTTTCAGTTGTATTTTCAATATTGCTAACCAAATCATTCATGTTCTGGTTACTGTCATCTACAGCTTTCTTCCCTACTTGAATTTCACTATCAGCATGTCCTGTTTCATCAGCAGCTTGTTGAGCACTTTTTGCAACTTCTTTGACTGTTATTTCCATCTCATGCATTGCAGCCGCGAAAACAGTAATTTGGCTGCTTTGGTTTTTAGCCTCTTTAATAGAGGCCTCTGTTGTTTCACGACTCGCACCGGCGGTATCTGCCAGTTCCTCCGTTACGCTCTCTATCTTCGCAATCATCTTGCTCAGCTGATCTTGCATATCAACTGCTGTATTCTCCAGTTGAAGAATCTCGGCACTGCTACTATTTGCCTTGATATCTTTCGATAGATCTCCACCCGCAATTTCACTTAGCGAATCCGCAATTGTGACTATGGGTGTCAACGCATGCTGTATATACCAATACATAAACAGAACCAACACCAAAACAGAGACCAGCGCGATTGCGTACTCCATTATTTCAGCCTGCCGCTGCTTAAACAGGGTTTCACTATAATCCTTTTGAGTGACGATAAATCCAATCTGGCGCTGCTGATAATCAAGCAAAGGTTGCATTGTTTGAATATAAGCTTTATCACCTTCGAATAATGCATTTACCATCGAACTGTTCAATTCAGGTAGTTCACCAATACCATTTTTCGACGTTTGACTGCTTGTCAACAAAGGCATATTCTGTAAGCTGAAAATATGAATATCGGATTCATCATTTGCTTTAAAATCGGCGATTGAACTTTCAAGGCTTTTTGAAAATACGCCTACACCAACGGTTTTCCCACGCTTTGACAAAGGGAATGCGACAACGATGGACGGCTGACTATCATCATCCAACTCCACTCCCCGTTCGATTTTTCCACTGAGCAGCGCCTTACGGACAAGAGACACCTTGCTTTCCCCTTGAATACCCTGTGGCTTTGAAACCAAATAGCGCCCCTCTTTATCAAACAATTGAAATCGATCCAAGATACCCAAAGTACTGAGTCTATTGTACGTCCCGTGTGCGCTCTCGCTCAAAGACTTAACATCGGATTGCGCAATCGCATTGCGCATGGCCCGATCCCGGATAATACTTGAGGTGTTTGATTCCATCACATCCATTTGACTGGAAATGATCTTTTCCCAAAGAACATTTTTCCCTTGCAGCACCGTATCCTGATATCGTTGTTCAATCTGTTGGAGGCTTACCCGTGAACCCACAATCAAGAGGATACAGGTAAGCAATAATACAGCGATCGAGAAAAAAGTAAGTTTGAATTTCAAACTCAAGTTGAGCTCTTTCATTAAATTGTATTACTCAACGGGATAGCCAGCTGCTTTCCAGGCAGGCAGACCACCGCGAAACCATTTTAAGCTCGTATAATCCCAATCTCGAGCTTTGACGCTAGCGTCATAACTCACTTTACATTTAATGCCATTGCAATAAAAAATGATGGAGCCATCCTTTTTTGCATGCTTAGCAAGATTTTCTTCTGTTAAATCACTTTCCAATTCAAGGTGAACAGCATCAGGGATTCGACCAGCATCCCAATCTTTGCCCTTACGCGGATCAACAAATAAAGCACCACTATCGAAAAACGCCTTGGCTTGTTCGGCATTAATGGTTTCTACTCCATCCAATGTAAGAGGCGTATCCTCTTTAGCGAGCAACTGATTTGACAACATTATGAGAAATGAAAGAAACAGTATTTTGTATGATCGAGCTGAGATAAGAAGAGGCATGACAGTTTTCCTTTGTACTGTTAAGCAAAACATAAAATGTTTTTACTTGGCTTTGAAATTAAACGTGAAACCCATATTATGTTTGTAAGTATAGGTAAATAATGAGACCTTACAAATTTTGATGCTTATCTCCAGAAAAACCATTCTACTCAGCGATTACAAATTAGTATCTGTACTCGTTGAAAACACTCGTGTTGATTGCAGCATGCAGAGATAGAGAAGCGAGAACACTGAAGTGGTGAAACGCATACGCGAGCATCATCACCACAAAAAGAATACCAAAAAAATAGATTAGTAATTAACCACCAACAAGCCCAGGAAGAGATGCGTGCAAGACAACATAATCGCCAGTCTGCCCACTGGTATCTTATGTATATATAGCCTGAACTATCACAACATCAGAAAATTATTTCTAGCTCCATGAGAGGGTAAGTCAACTACTCAATGAGTTCCATTTTTCAGAGAAGCGGGAATACAGTCCTTGTGCCATAAACAGGCAACCTGATCGCATTGCCCATCGGTTGCTGAAGCGAAACACTCATAGTTTCCCTCATTTTTCTGTATGCTACGTATTAGATTGATTTTATTAAGTTTTGCTGCTTTGACACCATTCTGTTTAGCAATTTGACGAATTTCCTGCATATTCATTGTTGCAATCCTATGTTAAAGGCCCATTTAGTAGACAAAAGATAAGTATAGACGCTTTTTGAAATAGCATAATTTCTTCGAATTCAGGCGTATTGGAAAACCACAAAATCAAGGAGTCTGGCGCATCGGAACAATTCCAATGACACTGGAGACAATCAACAAACCACAACCTTCTGATTAGCAGAATGACTCCCCGCACCGCCGCTATAGATTGTTATCGAGCACTGAAACTGAATTGGGTTCGACGATAAAGACCTGTCCCACTTCGATAAGGGGATCTACGTCGAGAGCATGAAAAAGTGGGGGGAAACCACAAAATATATTTCAACTATTTCTAGCTTGATCCAAACTGATTTTAGTTCCCTTTTCACTAAACAGTTTGATCCGATTCTGCTATGCAGACCTACTCTATTAAAGCTTCACTTCGTGGCGTCAGCCCCATGATTTGGCGTCAATTTGAAATCAATGGTAAGGGCCGCGGAAAAAATAAATTTTCCAATTACGCTTGCTCCCTGCTCCCTCACCTTCGTTGTTCAAATGCTTACATATTCCAACATGCTCCCATTTGAACGCCTCAGTGAGAAAGCATGATTCTGCGCCTAATTGGAAAATTTATTATTTCCAAGGCCCTTATATCAGGAACAATAGCCATTTGATCCCGAATTACGGCGAGATGTATCGATACGGTGAAACCATTACAACGGCATTTGTTGAGTCGACGATTAACGAAGTAGTTGCCAAACGCATGATCAAGAAACAACAGATGCAATGGACACATCAAGGTGCTCATTATTTGCTTCAAACCAGAACGGCAGTATTGAATGGTGAATTGGCAGGACATTTTGAACGATGGTATCCGGGCTTCAACATTGAAGACGGCAATGAAAATAGGCGCGAGGAAATGAAGGTGGCGGCGTAATTAATTTATATTTTTGCCCCTGGTTTTTCATGCTCTCCGCATCTAACTGATACATCCCACCAAAATAAATGATGCTATCAACACTCATCTTCAATCCCTTTTTTTGGGCAGCAACATTTTGTCAGGCAGTATCTACATGATTTTCCGGATGACCCAGCCTAACAGGTGTATAAACGATAACTCATGTCTCGTTATACATTTTTATAGTTTTACTCATAGTGTGTCCATAAACGTAAAACTTTTATTGCGTTGTCATCTTCTATAACTTGATAGACTAGGCGGTGCTGGATATTTATTCTTCTTGAATAGGCACCTTCAAGATCACCAACAAGCTTTTCATAAGGCGGTGGATTTTGATAAGGATTATCTTGAATGATAGATAAAAGCTCTTTAGCTTTGTTTTTTAGGCCGGCTGAAGCTAGTTTTTTTGCATCCTTCTTCGCTTGCTTCGTATAGTAAATCTCCCACATTACCAATCAAGATCCTTATCGCACTCTTTTAAATCTGTATCCATCCCTTCACGGATAGATTCTCTCATTCCTGGAATTGATAATAGGAATAGAGTTTCGTTTATTGAGTTCCAATCATCCTCTGCAAGAAGGACAGCATTACCTCTTTTGCCTGTAATAACAATAGGTTGGTGAGTTTGAGCAGCCTCATCAATCAAGCTGTATAGCTTAGAGCGGGCTTCTGTTGCATTAAGAGTTGTCATATTTTTACCTCCATAAACCATAAGCGTACGCATTTACGTACGATGCGTCAAGGTAAGCTATAACAGGTGTATAAACGAGAGAACTCACGTCTCGTTATACATTTTTAGTTAATTGTCGTCTAACAGGTACTGTCTCACCTGTTCACCAAAGCCTTTGAGTGGGGCGCACCCGACCTGATCGAACACCCCATTATTGGCTAGGTCAAAAAGATCCCACTGCCCAGCCGCGACCGCTACGTTAAGGACTGGGAGTTCGATGCCTTTCTATCGGTCTGCAATCCCATGCTCAAGGCGTACCTACCCCTTAAATATGCTCTAGGCATCGACAAGGGCATGATGCTCAGCATCAAGCTGTTGAATATCCATGACGACCACCTGGCAATCCCCAAGCGACGGAAGATCAAAAACAATCCCAACGCTAAACCGAAGCACTACCCGTTTTACACCCAGGATGGCGAAAGCACCGGCCTAAAAGAACTGATTGACGATGCAATTAAATGGCGGCGGGATTGCGTCAAGATTGGCTCAATCTGGCTATTTTGCACATCAACCGGTCAGCCCTATATCAAAGATGACGACACGACATCAGGGTTTGATTCGATCTGGCAACGCGCCATTAAAAAAGCCCTAGCGGAAACCGCGCTAGAAGAACGCTTCACCGAGCACGATATTTGTGCAAAAACAGCCTCAGACGTAGCGGACGTTGACCATGCAGCCCAGCTACGAGGACACATCAACAAAGCCACCACTGAAAAAACATGCCGACGCAAAGCAACGGTTGTTTTACCTCTGAAACGTGATTGAAGTGCTCAGAAAAATCGCCCGCGCCTTTGCAAAAAAGGTTAGCAAAAGCGAGCTGATTGGGCTGGAATGCGTTTTATGGGCTAGAGGTTAGCGTGTCCTTACGCTGCATCCTTGGGAAAATGGTGGGCCGTGGGCGACTCGAACGCCCGACCAATTGGTTAAAAGCCGCCACTGCAAACGTAATTTATTGATTTAAAAGGCCTAAAAACGGCACTCATTGCGCATTTTTGCCGAACTTTGCACAACAATGCAGGACTGTTGTAGCCAAAACGTAGCCAAGATTTAACCCTCAAAACCACTTGGTAAATGCCCATTTGGTCATTACTCCCTGCCTCATAGGTAAGGATTACAAACACTAAAACTGATCACTACTCATACAAAGACACATAAAAACCGGCTAACTTTCAACCAAATGGCTACATATTTGTAGCCAAAAAATATCAAACTTCTAAATTAAGTACGCAAACCGCTAGCCTCAGCACTGCCAGCGGGACTTTTCAGACAGGCGAAATCTTGAATTTATTTATAAATCATCACGTTACAGAAAACCACTCGTAGCTTCTCAATAACCCGGGGCGGAGCAATGCTGCTCCGAAATAATTAATTTTTCACTTGACAGGTATTTTGATTGAAAACCCAAAAAGACAGTCGGCATCCAACCTTGCCCAGCAAGCCACTATAGCCGACACTGCGATGATGCATGGGCTGTTTTTGCGGCCCCCCAAGACCCTTCGGCGTCCTATTATTTTAAATGTCGCAGAGCGCATCACACGGCCTAAAAATCAGCCCTAAAAACCCATGATAAGATAACATCTTATTCATTGAGTGACCTTTTAAGTCGTTGAGAAAACTACCTCCTTTACCCGATGTTCCTGAAAGCGAGCAAACTCCTGCAGTCAAGAGTTTGTTTGTTTTGTTAGAACAATTCTCTCAAATCATTCAGCAACAAGCTGAAGAAATTGACTTGTTAAAAGATGAAATTCGCGTTCTTAAAGGCGAGAAAAAGCGACCCACATTCAAGCCGAGT
>PIVM01001035.1 GCA_003353945.1 Gammaproteobacteria bacterium | reverse complement strand
ACAGCTTTATATTCTTTAGCTCTGGCTAATCATCACTGTACTATACTCTACTAGTTTCGTCTATCCCTCGGATAGGTGACTAATGAACACTCAGATGAAATAGAAGAGAAGAAGTGATAAGACTAGTGGCCTTCTCGGGTTCCTACTGACCATTACACCCTTTGTAACGGAAGCAACTGACGTCAATTACACAGGTGTAACTGATGTAGCTTAAATTCTGTTCAGTCGTTACACACGGGGTGGCTCATTTGCGTTACCGACCATCGTAACATCCTGAATCATAACATCGTACAATTCTTAAGTTGGTTCAACCGACATAGTGCACCATGAACTACAGTGGTGTACTAACAATGCTATTCTATGTTTTTCCTTTTTTTCTGAATTTTTTCGTGGGCAGCGTGAAACTTCAACTCCTGCATCGAAACAACCATCGGCGATAAAACCTCCGCTCCTCTTGGCTAGGTTCATTGATTCTTAAGATAACAACCGGTGTCGGATAGCAGCGATCTGTTAGTGCTTAGGTGTAGTGTCACTGTGTAACACTTAGAACGATATAGATAGCTATAGTTCTCGAGATAGTGTCAAGGTGTGGTGAATAACAAGAC
>PIVM01000355.1 GCA_003353945.1 Gammaproteobacteria bacterium | reverse complement strand
AGATATTAAGATGGAACGGAAGATGGGAGGTCCTCGACCACTTAGTGGTCGAGCATGGAATTTTGGATATGCAGGATCGTCCAGAGACGGTCGCTTGGAGCCCCAATCAAGAAACAACAATTATCAAAATTCCTACAGTTAGGGCTAGCGTTAGGATCAGTGTCAGTGCACCACTGTAGTGTGTGGTGCACTGCGTCGGTTTTCCAGTGTAAAACCGACGTAAAATCTCGAGGATGCTGCGGCTTAGGACGTTGCACAAGTGCTCAGTGAAGTAACTGGGCCACTATGTACAGGCCGGTTTAATATATCGCAAAATCCTTAATATATCGCAATGCGCTATATTAAGGGTCCAAAAGTGCGATATTTCAATTTTTTCATTTTTCGTGCGGGTACCGCGCGGCAACCGAGATCAACCATTCTGTGTCCATTCATTGCATCATTGATTTGATTCATTGGCATTCTCTTTGTTTTGGATCAAAGGAACAGCCGCAATGACCCCAAAACGCAAGTATCCTTGGCGGGACCAATATTCACAGACCTGGGGATTGAAGGTTACAAGTCGCGATCTCAAAACGAGGAAGATGGACGCTGCTATTTGCTGTTTCTGCCAAACATTTGGTCGCGAAACGGTACCGAGTGAATCAGAGCTTCGGAAGCGCAAGAAGACGAAGGCTTTCCAGACATTTACCAAGGACAAGTTCAACCCATCGAACATTAAGTCGCATATGCAGAATCAGCATCCGATCAAATGGAAGAAGTACATCGAGGCAAGGGATAATAAGGAGACAGACCCTAATGCGTGTGGAAATACGGACTGTATTTCTGTAAATTGCACCATTTAACTTTACACCTGTGAAGTGTACTAAGTTAAGGGGAAATTAAGTAACATATTTAGAACTTCAACTTACAATTATAATTATAAGTTGAAGTGAAATTTCAGCCACCAGAATCACGGATGTATGAAAAGCGCTTGGTACTTCCTGTGAGGTTTTGGGTTACGGGATGAGGACAGGCAGTCTTTGAATAATACGGAAACACTATAGGAGTTGTTAGGCAGGTTGGCGCCAGGTCTGCCGACTAAGGAAGAAAAGGGTAAACCCAGAAAATGCGCGAAAAGCTTCACATCCAGTTTGACATACTGGTCTGTGGTGGAGGTTCTACATTATTCATTCACAATTACACGATACATTCCGGTGCCATGATGAAGCCATACCTTGCTTTCTTCGTAATCTTCCTTACTGCTTTCATCTTGGGTGACATCATCGATCCACCGGCGATGGTCGAGCTGGAGGAAAGTATAAAACCTGCTGGAGTGATGCTTGAAGACTGCTATAAAAGATCATGTTGGGCTTGGAAGCCGTGCTGCAAATATTATTCTTGTGTTCCTTTTGAACAGAAGTGCTATTTAGACCCCCCTGACTGCAGTAAAGAAAAGGGATCCTGTAAATTCCCCCATAGCTGCTGCAAAGGTTACACGTGCATCTATTCCAATTTAACGTGTCTGAATTGCATTGCTGAACTTTATAATTGTAGCAATACTGAGGATGCTGTGCCGTGCTGTAATCATAATGGTACTTTAGTGTGCGACGATGGTACGTGCCAGAACTGCACTGTTGAACATGGTAGTTGTACGGATGCTTGGGATGCTGTGCCGTGCTGTGGTAAGTTTGGTGCTTTACATTGCTACAAAGGTACGTGTCAGAACTGCCAAGTTGAAAATATGATGTGTTCGGATGTTTGGCCGTGCTGTGGTACTTTGACGTGCTTCGGTGGTAAGTGTCATAACTGCACTGTTGAAAGTGATGACTGTGGAGAGGGCTTCGCGGATTGTTGCATAGATTTAACATGCTTCGCAAATTCTGCTACAGGAGATTCAACGTGTGTTGCCTGCATTCTGGAAAGTGAAACATGCGGAGATGATATCCCGGATTGCTGCGATGATTTGCAGTGCTTCACAAATTCTGCTACAGGGGAATTAACGTGTGTTAGCTGCATTCCGGAAAATGGTAACTGCTTGGACGCAACCGTGGATTGCTGCGATGATTCGACGACGTTGACGTGCTTCGCAAATTCTGCTACAGGGGAATCAACGTGTGTTAGCTGCATTCCGGAAAATGGTAACTGCTTGGACGCAACCGTGGAGTGCTGCGATGATTTGACGTGCTTCGCAAATTCTGCTACAGGAGATTCAACGTGTGTTGCCTGCATTCCGGAAAGTGAAACATGCGGAGATGATATCCCGGATTGCTGTGTTGGTTTGACGTGCTTCAATGCTTCTACACCAGACGATTCCACTTGTGTTAATTGCACTGTAGAATTAGCTCAATGCGGAGATGATATCCCGGATTGCTGCAAGGATTTGGAGTGCTTCACAAATTCTGCTACAGGGGAGTCAACGTGTGTTAGCTGCATTCCGGAAAATGGTAACTGCTTGGACGCAACCGTGGATTGCTGCGATGATTCGACGACGTTGACGTGATTCGCAAATTCTGCTACAGG
>PIVM01001034.1 GCA_003353945.1 Gammaproteobacteria bacterium | reverse complement strand
GTCAGTATCACTGTGTGGCTGGCAACCAAGGTGGCATCACCGGCCACAGATCCATAGCTGGCGTCCAGCCCATAATCCACCACGCTGTCGGCCACCTCATCCGTATCCCAGCTGATGGTGGCTGTCGTTGCGCTGACTGCCACCTGAATATTGCTGATCACCGGTGCTGTGATATCCGGTGCGGCATCCGTCGTAAACGTCAGGTCAACACTGCTGGCGCTGTTGGCACTGCCATCGGTGGAACTGACCCGGTAGTGATGCAAAGTGTTAGGTAGCAGGTTAGTCAGATTCACTGTGTGGCTGGCAACCAAGGTGGCATCACCGGCCACTGATCCATAGCTGGCGTCCAGCCCATAATCCACCACACTGTCGGCCATCTCGTTAGTATCCCAGCTAATGGTGGCAGTGGTGTCGGTCACGACAGCCTGGATATTGCTGATCACCGGTGGTGTGCCATCCGTGCCTGCCAATTCAGCCACTTCTTGCCCCGTCAATGCTCGACTGTATATGCGCACGTCGTCGATCTGCCCATCCCAGGGCCGATCGGTTGCACCCGAGGGATTACCGCCAATCCAGGTTGATACCGCGCTGTTGGGCGTGATACTG
>PIVM01001033.1 GCA_003353945.1 Gammaproteobacteria bacterium | reverse complement strand
ACAATCGTATCCGGCTGGATGAAACGGCCTAGCTTGCTATCATACCAGCGCGAGCGGTACCAGTACAAGTCGTCTTCGCCACGGCTCTGGCCTGTATAGCGTTTGATGGTATGCAAAGCACCGCTGTTGGCGCGTTTGCTGCCGTAGGGGTAATACCACCATTCACCTTCAACTGCGCCATTCGCCTCGGCATTGACGGTGGTGCTGCCGAGGTGGTCTTGTAACACCCAGTAGGTGGTGTCAGGATTGATCGTCTCATCCCGCATTGCCAGCAAGGCGCCGCCGAAGTAGTAGTATTTCTTGACGTTGTTATACGAGTAGTATTCGTAGTGGTCGCCCACAAAGCGGCGAGAGCTGTTGCTGGCGGCCATGTACTCGTACACACGGGCGCCATTGCCATCATATTCGTACTCAGCCTTAAGGGCGCCGTTTTCCCGCACCGAATAGAGGCGGTTCTGTTTGTCGTAGGTCAGCGACATGTCGTCGCGAGTGGTCATGTTGCCGGCGGCATCGTAGCTGTAGGTGGGTACGCTATTGATGTGGGTGACGGCATGGGCATGGTCGTTGTCATTGTAGGCATAGGAAAGCCCGCCCAAACTGGTGAGATT
>PIVM01000354.1 GCA_003353945.1 Gammaproteobacteria bacterium | reverse complement strand
AAAACCGATTGTTTTATCTAGTGCTTGCAATCTTTTATACTTAAATGATCATTTTTATTAACCGATCTCGTTTCACCAAATCGATTGATTCACTTACACTCAACGCCAATTATTCATCAAGGGTCAAAATGTATGTCATAATTTTGGACGTGAATTCGAAAATGTCCCTTTTATTGCCGACGGGATCCGTCAATATTATGGGGAAATGCCTTATCATATCGAATAAACTAAAGTCTTTTCCAGATAAGACTGCCAATGCTATAGGCTGTCTTAAATGGATATTTCCGTGATGCCACCTGAAGGGTTGGCAATGTAAATTTAATCATTTTGAAAAATTAACCGGTTATTAGTACATAGCATTTCCCGTTCATATTGGTGGATCCCCTTCTCTTCTGAAATGTGACGTTTCCAGTGTCATGAGTTCTGGAAACTCACATACCTTGAATCAATATGCGCGCTTGTATAGTGAAAACAATCGGGTTGTAAAACGCTCGATTAATATTTGAATTGATCAAGTCCTAGTTGGATAGTCCGATAATTAATGTAGCGTGCACTCTACTTAAATTATTGACTATCAGTATCCAATATCAATGACTGGATATTATATGACAATTCGATGCTGACATGAAGACTCATATAGCCAATCGGGCTATCGTGTGAGTCTATCCGTCAATATGTTCAAACAATATTGACGCCGTCGCGGCCTTTGAACGAAGGCACCGCGCGTTAAATGGTATACTTAGTCGCCTGGCGACTAACCATTAGTCTGTAAGTGTTCCCAATGTACAGTAAGTGCTTTCAATGTACATTGTAGTCTATTCGCTTTGGTATACCGACGTTTCCACGTTATGACCGTTAGAGGGCGTACCCTGCTTCGCGGTTGGCCGTGCCGCGAACCGGGGCGCCGGGCCATGCGTGGTTCGTCTGTGCGTGCCGGCACAATTTATGTGTGTGTGTAATGCGCATGTGCACAAAATGATATTTCGTGCTACTGCGCATGCGTACATTTAATACAAGCGTGTCCGCATCTGTTTATGCGGGAACGGATGGCTGTCTCATAGCGCCGCCTCCGTTTTCCAATTTGTACGTCTGTTTCTGTTAAAATAGTGCAATTCAATGCCGGAATGTATAATGTTTTCTCTCATTATCGTATTGGACACTGGGTAATTGACCCATTTTGCGTGGGGCAATTGATATAATTCCGTCAGTGTCAACGGAACATCATCAGTGTCACGCATAAGTCTGAAATCAGTCCATTTCTCTTTGGGATAGACCCGTCTGATCCGTAGATCATCACTGTATGGGACTGCGAATCTCACGGTTCGCGCTAATTTTCGTTCATGTGTCTGCTTGTAATTCCAGACTTTTTCTTTCAACCTGTAGTTCTGTGTTTTGGAGCGCGGGTTATATAGTTTCTGTATCCAATTATAGCGTTTTGGTTTCTTATCCATCTTATCGGCTAGATCCTTGATAAGTTGACTTACGGCATACTGTGACACAATGCACCCTAAAGGCTTTAGGGTCTGCACTGTCATGTTGGCTTCTCGCTCACATGCCATCCTAGTGTGCCGTAATAGTGCACGTGCGTGCCCTATATGACCTGCGCACTCCAAGTCTTCTGCTACCATTAGTATGTATCGAAAATTATTGATGAAGGGTGGCATTTTGTGTGTCTTCCATCTGTTGCCATGTAGGCGTGTGAAGAATGCCACTACATCAATATAACCTGTCATTCCCTCTAAATCATGGTCTGTTGATATCGATGATGAACTCATGTCATCACTTTCGTATGGGGGTAATGAAGGTATATTCGGATCGTTCAGGTCAATTTTGATTTCATCAACGATTTTCCGTAACGTCTCGTGAATGACTTCTGCAGGCATTTCCTGTAGTATGTCATGTGTGATGACGCTTGTGTTTGAAGGACGGTATGGTTGCCATTGGAGCGCCCGCTCCGTTGTGGAATCCAAGTTCTTCCATCTGTCGTCCAACAATATCGTTGCATCCTTGACTTGACGATCCAATTCGGTGTCTTCTGTTTCTTTGAACGTTGATAGGTATGTCAATGGAGGTATGAAGTTCCATTGGCCTATATTGTTCCGCTTGAATTTCCATTTTGTGTCATCTGTGCTATCCACAGACTCGAGTGACGTGTGCGTGGGCACGTTGTCACTTATTGCTTCCTGTGTAAAGGACCAAACATCGTCAGAACTATAGCTTTCGTAGATTTGTGGATGGTATGTGTCATCCACCGCCGTGTTTTGGTCCTGTCGATTAATTTCACGCATAGGAGAATGCATGAAAGCATCCCAAGACAAACTGTCCAGGGTGCTATCTGATGTTGGGGTATCTGGCGCCAATGGTGAAAGGGCGCCATCCTCCGTGGGCGTGTCTACCCTTGGAGGTGTGACCTCATGCTGTGGTACAACTAGCGTGTACCGATTGGGGTCACTGTAGTACCCTTCTTCGTCGTCACTTTCTGGTGAATCTGTAGCGTGTAATCCGTACAGGTTCT
>PIVM01000353.1 GCA_003353945.1 Gammaproteobacteria bacterium | reverse complement strand
TGTTAAGGCTCATTTATCTTTTGACTTATATGGCGTAAGAGACCTTATATTTCAACAGCTTAGTGACGCTTTAGCATCTCTTTTCTTCTTTTTTACCTCACTAAAGCGGAGAAGAGCCCTCCTGGATTGATTTATCTTGCAATCCTTCCAGTTGTAACAGCAGCTGGCCCAGGTCGCGTTGAATCACTTTATCTTCAAGGCCATTTTCAGCAGCAGCCACACGGGCAAAGCTCTGGCGGTGTTTGGCGCTGTACATATCGAAGGTATCCACATGGATAGCTTCACCGCATTGCATCAGCACATTGACCTTTAACACTTCATAGCTGGTGTTTTTTTGTAATCCACGTACTCGGTAACGACGATCAGAGAAGTTAATCACAATCTCGTGTTCATTGATTTCTGGTGCTACAGGATCAACGGGGGATGGAGGAACTGCCTTAGCGGGTAGTGTCGGTGCAGCTTCAGGCTCAATGGCATTAGCAGCTAAAAGAGGAATGGTGTCCACGCTCAGTTCAGACTTTTCTTTTTTAGCTGCTGTTTTTGACTCCGCTCCTGGAACAACAGTAGAGGTTAAAGGCTGAGGTGGATCACCCTCCCCTATCCACTCCGCACTACGAATCACCACACCTATACTTTTTGCCGCTGGCTGTACCTGCAAAGCGTATTCGTTGGCATCCATTTTTTTAGGGAACAGAACCCGGTAACAGTCGATGCCTTCGGCCTGTAATTTTTTTGCCAGCTTTTCAGCAGCCTTGTTGCCGGCCTCGTCTCGATCATAAGCAATCAAGACACGCGCTATGTTCAGCTGTTTAAACAATGCCAGGTGTTCATCGGTAAAACCTGAAGTGCCATAACTGGCGGTCACGTTTTCATAACCTGCACACCAGAAGGTCATCGCATCCAACAGGGCTTCACAGAGAATAACTTCTTGCTGCCCCACTAAACCACTGGCATTCCAGACACCACAATGGGGGCCGGGCAAATAAAGATGCTTGGGAGTTCCCGCCCTCAGATTATTATGGGTTTTACGCCCATATACTTCCAAGACATTGTGGTTTTCATCCAGCACCGGTACCACTATCGAACCATTAAAGTGTTCATGGCCGCTACTGCGTAACAGGCCAATGTCTTGCAACTGCTTGCGAATCGATTTACCGGCATTGCAACATTTTGCCGGTAAACGATAACCTAAAGTTCGGTTGGCATAACCGAGCTTGAAGGTGTCAATCAATCGCGGATCACCCAAGCCCCGAACATGCAGATAATCCAGCGCTTCAGGGCTTTGTTTCAAGGCTTCATGGTAGTAATCCACCACCTTCCCCAACAATACCTGATTGTCTGTGTCAGTCGATGCCAGTGGTTCCAGTTTTTTACGCTGACTGCGCTTGACCACCGCATCAGAGACAGCGGCTAAAGAAGGGTTGCCCTCTTGCAGGATTTCCACCGCATGACGGAAGCTCACACCCTGGATTTTCATTACCCAGTCGATAACTGAACCTGCGGCATCACAACCGAAGCAGTGAAACAGGTTGCTTTTCGGGGTAATGATCAGGCTCGGGGTATCGTCCTCATGGAAGGGGCAATGGAGCGCGTAGTCCTTACCCTGTTTTTTGGGACGGTAGCCCTGGGTCTCGATCAGGCGCATAAGGGATACTTCGGTTTTAATCCGATTGATTACCTCGTCTGAGAATCGTGCCATTTCCCCTTTCTCCTAAAAACCCGTCAAGTATCTTGTGCTGTTTATTTTGACACACTATACTGTGCCAGCACAAACAGTCAACGTTTCTTTGGGGGTACAGTATGGGTCACTCGGTTATTTGGTTGTTACCCATGGAATTTGTAAAAAGGCTTGTAACCCTGCGTAAAGAGCGGGGATTAACGCAACAGGCATTGGCAAACGCGATTAACTTACACGTTAATCAGATTAAGCGGTACGAGGCAGGTACAGCACAGCCTACCCTGGACACACTGGCAAGACTGGCTAAAGAGCTACATTCCACATTGGATGATTTGGTCTTTGGGGAGGAACAACGCGGCCCCAGTGAAGAACTAAAACTCCAATTTGAAGCCTTGAGCCAATTTGATGAGGAGGATAGGAAGGTTGCTAAAGCTGTGCTGGAAAGCCTGATTCTCAAACATAACGCTAAGCGAGCTTTTATGGAGTAATCAACGATTTTATAAAACACTGACCAAGGGTGCGTCAACACCCAAGACCAGCTAACCACCACCGACTAAATAGGAGTCGATTTATTGTATGAAGTAAAAGGCGATCACAATTATGTTCTGGCTGTTACGCATAAACGACGTAATTTCTCGCCGGATGATTTACCGTAATAATAGGATTACTCACAATCTGATTATATTTAAGGTTTTCCTTATTAACCCAAACCAACCCGCTACGAAGTGAGTACGTACGAAAGGTGGGTAGTTCAACGCTGCTGCCGGTTTGACGCCGTTTAACAGGTTGTGGCAGCGCATTGAATCTTGCTAGTTGCTGAGTGACTGCTCCATGCAC
>PIVM01001032.1 GCA_003353945.1 Gammaproteobacteria bacterium | reverse complement strand
TGGGTTGTTATGGAGCAAAACGGTGGTTAAAGCCTGCGATGGAGAAGTTCAAATAAACGCTTGTTGAAAGTGGTGTTGATATCGCGAGCACAGTTCAGTCCCCATTGTTTTGAATAAACCAGCAACGGTTGGCAGCAGGATTTGAAATCGTCTTGTGCGGGATGGAAATTGATCGGCAGACGAAAGAGTCGGTCTTTTCAAAACCAGTCGGTAGTCTATCAACTTGCGCTCAAGTTTATGAAGCCAACGGTAGGCATTGCGGGCATCACGGGTTTGAGTGGCTTGATGGTAGGCCTTTTGAATGCTGGTGCCGGTGATAAGCGCACAGAGGAAAAGGGGCACATGAATCGTGGTATACGCCAGTGTCGGAATCTGCTCGGCCAGATACAGCCTCAGTGTATGCCCACAGCCTGTCTTGCCATGTCGGTTGGAGCAGAACAGGCGTTTGCCGACAGCTGTCTTGTCACCGTTATGTTGTTTTTTATAGACGAAGCCGTGGGAGATGAATTGATCGCTCTTTGGGCAGTGTTTGCAGGCCAGCGAGTCGCTATGGTGATCCAATTGCATGGTGAACTGCTGAAGCGCTTCCAGGTTGTCAAAATAGAGAGTC
>PIVM01001031.1 GCA_003353945.1 Gammaproteobacteria bacterium | reverse complement strand
AACCTATCCGTTGCAGAGCTTGCCGATATGGATATAGGAACATCTATACTAATTTTATTTTTGATTGTAGGTCCAGTAGTCGGCACGGCGATAGCATTAATTCCTAGCATTCTTTGCGGCGTTATGGTCTCCAGTTTCATTCAGTTCTGGGCAAAATACCGTGGAGTGTCGCTAGCCTTAGCTCCGCTATCAGGAATGATTGTTGGTAGTATTATGGGCAGTATTCTTATCAAATATATGTTTATCGAGCAGATGGGTAGTGATGGGGATGATTTAGTTGTGCTTATTCTCGGTGCTGCTGCTGGGTTGTTTGCCGGAGGATTGTATGGGTGGATAATGCTAAGCTGGTTATCCAAAGGCAACAACTCCCAGGCCAAGAGATGATTGCATAAGATCCATCATCCTCAAGGCCTTCTCGGCATAATCCACTGCGCCAGCTTGTGACAGTTGAGTTTCGAGTACGATAACGATTACATCAAAATCATCACCAGTTATCAATACCTTCGCCAAAATTGAAGAAAGCTCTTTGTGGCAGACTCGTGACCAAATTCACCCCACAACAGGGCAAATATCGAACAAAAATAGGGATGAATGCCTTGAAAACGATCAG
>PIVM01001030.1 GCA_003353945.1 Gammaproteobacteria bacterium | reverse complement strand
ATGAGCATTTTGTAGTTTTATTTGAAGAACGTTTAGATTGGAATATTTTATCATCTGTTCAAGGATTAACAGAATACTTAATTAGAAGATTTAATCATAAAATTAATTGGGAAAACTTACGTAGGAATTATCATGTTCCTGAAGTATTAAGAACAGAATTAACTGGTGAATATAATCCACAAGAAGAAACAGATAATGAAGAAGACGAAAACTTAAATGAAAATATTGATCAATCAGTAATAATATTTAATCTTCCTTCTAATTATGATGTTCTAAATGATGAAGAACCTAATGAAGATAGTGATATGGAAATGGTGGATTAATATGACATTTAAATTGACACTTTTGGATAAGTATAAAAGTATAAAAATTAATCCGTCATAATCCATTTATTTTTTGATAAAAAAAACAAAATTGATTTCATTATTATATATTATTAATGAATAACTTATCCACAACAATCCAAACTTTAACTAAAACGCTTTCAATAATTGAATTACCAACAATTACTTTACCAACAATTACTTTACCAACAATGAATTTTGAATTACCAACAATTGAATTATCATTAACAACCATATTATTGATTAATTCAGCGTATTTCTTAACT
>PIVM01000352.1 GCA_003353945.1 Gammaproteobacteria bacterium | reverse complement strand
TAGACACTTCTGTGTACAATGCTTTTTATTCTCTATAGGTTTTTATTTTGTGTCTGGTAAATGCTGGGAAAAATTTAAACGTTTTTTTGTACGTTTTTTTGAAATACTATACTATTTTTTGTTTTTATTAATTATTATCCACTATATGGATATGTTATTCGTTATTAATGGATAGAATATTGGATATGTTATCCGTTTTTTTACTGTTTTTATGCATTTTTGTTGCTTTTTCTTTAATTTTTTGCTTTTTTTGCCTGCGGCGCTTGTTTCTTGCTAATTCTGTTAGAATATTCCTTTATGGTTTTTTGGATTTATTTGGATTAAAATAAAATATTTGTTTATAATATATATAATGAAACTAAACGGATCTAACTATCTTATTAGATTAATAACAATAATAAATAGACATGGTAGATATTGTAAAATATATAAATTTGGAAAAACTGAGTTATTTAATCCAAATAAAAGATTTGAATCGTATAGAAAATTGGAAAAAATTGAAAAAATATTATTATCTATAAATAGTATTGATACAAATAATTCTGAAAAATTTGTATTATCAAAAATGAGAAATAATTCTAATTTGGATGTTACACCATTTTCTAAATCTGGCGAATATTTTATATGTCGCGATGAAAAAACTGAGAATAATATTAAAAATATTATTTTGAATTATATAAACGAGTTTGAAAGATTAATAAATACTAACAATGATAAAGAAGAAATTGTAGAAGAAATTGTAGAAGAAATTGTAGAAGATAAAGAAGAAATTGTAGAAGATAAAGAAGAAATTGTAGAAGATAAAGAAGAAATTGTAGAAGATAAAGAAGAAATTGTAGAAGATAGTGATGACGATAGTGATGACGATAGTGATGACGATAGTGATGACGATAGTGATGATGATAGTGATGACGAACACAATGGTAATATAAAAAAAGGTATTATTACTCATTTTAATAATAATCAACAAGAAATGATATCTATTAATGATTTATTTGAAAATATTAATATAACAATTAATACCAAAGAATTATCTTATATATTGAATGGTTTAGTAAGAGAAAGATTTTTATTATCAAGGAAAACATTAATAAACGGTAGAAAATATTATCAATATAATGAAAGATCTAAAAAATACTTGAATATTTATTAGGATTTCGCCCTGTCCGGCGGAGCCACGGAGTACATAAATTCTATATTTTTAAACTTACTTAAAGAATAACTACTATAAATATATGTAAACAATATGAACCTATTTAACTTTCTACCACTTGATATTGAGATTATTATTTGTCAATATAAAGAACAACTTGAAATACACGATAAATATTCAAATTGTATCAACGAAATTAAAAACATAAATTATTTAATATATTCATATCAAGCAACTGATGAAGTTGATTCTGATGATTATGATATTGGTTTTATAACTAATGAAATACATTCAGTTCGTAATTATATTAATGAAAATATATCATATGAGTATGATTTAATTACTAATTTTTTAAATATATATTCATTAAATTCACATATATTAATATATAATGTTGATTATGATTCTGATGATTCTGATTATGGTACTATTGTTGAAATAATTGATATGTTTAAAATAGAACAAGATACAAAAGAAAGAATGCGACAAAACGAAGAAAGATTTCAAGCGATGCTAATAGAAGAAAAAAGACTTGAAAAAGAAAGAAAAGAAAGAAAAGAAAAAATTGCGTATGAAATTTCACTTGAAGTTGAAAGACAAACTATACAAATATATGAAAATAATAAATCACGACGAGAAAATAAAAGAAAGAATAATAAAAAATATAAAAAACGAGATGAGAAATTATCAGTTTTTAATAATCAACGAAGAAAAAATATATGCCGTAAGATGAAAAAACGCCGAAAAAATTGTTGTAAAAAATATTTAAAAGTTGTTTGGTAAATGAGTCAATTAAATATATCGTTTTATTTTCATTCTATTGCTTGAAAATAAAAATATTTACTAATAATATAAAACAATGGTACATAATACAATTAGATTACGAACTAATGATAGTTTAATAAATATTTTCGCGACTGAACAAACCGGCCATTGGATACTTGGTGCTCAATTTGCTGGCGTAACACAAATTCAAATACAAAACTTCGCAGGAACTATCGTAGTAAAAGGATTAGTTAATCATACTGATTCATTTGAAGATCCAGCCCATCCTAATAAAACAGTTATAGTATTTGATAGAATATCATATCAAACACATAATATTATTCCTACTGTTGATTGGCCACAAACTGCTGCTGGTATTCCAATAATGGCTTGTAGAATATACGAAACCTTACCGATTTTTCCACGTTAAAAATAATTTTTTATACAGGTAGTATAATTGTTCCAAAAACACCTTTACCAATATTTCGCCCTGTCCGGCGGAGCCACGGAGTACAGTAACTTTCTTAAAATTGATTTTTATTTTATATATAATCTTATCCATAATTATCCAAATTACTATGTCTTTTAGTTTAACAATCAG
>PIVM01000033.1 GCA_003353945.1 Gammaproteobacteria bacterium | reverse complement strand
CTGGATTTGCGTTTTGAAGAAAACAACGAATGGATACCCTACAGCCAGGCAGTATTTTTGAGAAATACACCATGAAAAACCCGATAGATAAACTGGCCATTTGCCTGCCTTTTCTTTTTCTATTCGCTGCAGCGTGTACGCCGCCAGCGGGTTCCCATCTTGCAATAGTGGTGGACTCGACTTCGGTGCTCACCTGCGAATCTGTGCGGGTAACGATCTCGGGGCATTATGAAAATCATACTGAAGGCGCGCCGGGCGCGGATGTGGCGATTACCTTGAGCACATCCACCTCTCAGGGGGTGTGGTCGAATCCCAGTGAGGGGGCCTTTGTGGATAACGGTAACGGCAACGCGACCTATACATTTGCCGATAACAGTTCGGTTGATTTGGATTTTAATCATGCCAGTGTCGGCAATGTTAATTTCAATATCAGTGGTCCTTCATCTACCTCGGAGTCTGCCAGTGAAGACCCGACGGTGACCTTTGTTGATAGTGGTTTTCGTTTTGTTGATGCTTTGGGTAATGCTATTGCGAATCAAATGGCGGGTAAGGAGTCTGCTACCTATTATCTGCAGGCAATTGAAACCAATCCTGTTAATCCTCAGGAATGTATCGCTGGTCTGCCTGCCGGTGATCACGACATTGAGCTCGCTGCAGAGTGCAACAACCCAGATTCGTGTACGGCAGGGATTCCGGTGACCGTAACTTCTACCAGCGCTACTTCACCCGATGATATTGCCACCAATAACGACAATGGTGGTGATGGGGCAGATACCTATACGCCCTTGACGCTGATGACCTTTGATGCCAATGCCCGAACGGCATTTAGCTTTAACTACGCCGATGCCGGACGCATTCAGCTTCATGCTCGACATGAACTGGTGAGTGGCAGTGGTGAGTATATTGCCGGTAACAGTCAGTTTGTGGTAAGTCCGGCAGGCTTGTGTGTAGAAGCACTGGATACTGATGGTGTAGGCTCCCGTGCAGCGGAATGCGTGCCATTAGACAGGGATTGCAGCATCTATGAGGAGGCCGGCGACAATTTTACACTTCGCATCAGCGGAAAGGTTTGGGTATCGGATACAGAAGAGCATAGCGCATTTTGTGATAACACGACTACAGCCAACTTTCAGCTTGAAGGTATCGGGTTGTCATCCGCGTTGAGCTTTCCCGTTGGCGGCGATAATGCAACCCTTAGTGTGAGTGGCGTTAGCGTGAGTAGCCCTGGCTTTGCCGTTGACATTGAAGCGAATGGCTATGTAGATGTTGTTGAGACGACTATCGATAACGCCGGCGTCTTTAGATTTACGGCAACACCACCAGCCAATTCCTATATGGGGGTCACGATTCCTGCAAGCGATAGCGCCGATGTTGGTCGTTTTATCCCGGATCATTTTATACTGGTAGATAGCATGGTTGAACCGGCCGACACTGCCGGTGATTACAGCTATATCGGTCAACAATTCACGGCAAGCCTGACTTTGGAAGCTGTTGATGCTGACGGAAATATTTTGACGAATTACCGTGGAGGGATTCACCCGAGAGGAAATCACCGTCTGGAGTTTCTCGATGGTGACGCTGTTGATGACAGTGTGGATCTAAAAGCAGTGGATCTTGATCCTCTGGCTCCGATTTACTTTGGCAGCACCAAGAGTAGCGTTGCCGGTGATCGCTTTGCTGCGGCGGGCTTACCGGAAGTGACCTGGGGGAACGGCGAAGTGTCTTTGACAGAAACCCTGACGATTACTCGTGGCTCTAGCTATGAAGGCCCCTACAGCAATGTGAAAGTTGGACTGACGGTCAGCGACATGGATTCAGTATCACTGCGCAGCAGTGACTATGATCTGGATACAGACGGCGGTGGCATCGTTGATGCCAGAGCGCTAGACGGTGACGGGGACCCGCACAATGTTCGCTATGGACGTGCCTATTTCCCGCCGGTCTATGGGCCAGAACTGCCCTTGGATGCTACCACGAAGATACCTTTTGAACTTCAATACTACGATAGCTCTGTTTCGCGTTTTGTCCGCCATACCGATGACAGCCAAAGTCCCTACGATACGAGTGTTTGGAGTCTGGATAGCTGTGCTGATCCGGATGGCGCCGATTCCCTGCAATGCGCTGATGTGGATGTGGTGTTTCCCCTTTCTGCAACGACTGTCAGCGATGGCGTTTACAATAACGCCATCCCCATTACCATTTTGCGTCCCGCCAAGGCCGGTTCACTCAATATAACGATTGCAGTGGATGACTGGTTGAAATACCCCTGGTCTGGCGATGCTGGTGATGAGCACCCCACCACCTTGGTGAATTTTGGCCGATACCGCGGCAATGACCATATCATCTATTGGCGGGAGCTGAATCGCTGATGAAAAAGCAACGGGGGCTGTCATTGGTTCTGGTGATCTTTATGCTAGTGGTGTTGGGTATGCTCGGTGCGGCGATGCTGCGTATGATGTCGGTCAGTTCTGATTCGGTGGCGCGCGAGGTATTATCCATCCGGGCTCTGCATACAGCTGAAAGTGGAGCTCAGCGCAAGTTGAGTGAAATATTCACTACAGGCAGTGCTGCAGCAAATTGTATCCCTTCCGGCAGCTACAGTTTCCCCGCATTGGCGGGCTGCTCTGCAACCGAAGTCAGCTGTCGTTATAAAACGATCGGTCCAGTGAATTATTACACCATAGAAAGTACTGGAAAGTGCGGTCCGACGGGGGATTGGGCCGTGCGCAAGGTCAAGGTGCAGGCCAAGGATATTTAACGAGTTCTTAGTCACAGTATTATCCGCAATATAATTACGGGTAAATAACAGAAAGAATACTGTCTGGATAGGCAGCGGCTATACTGCAATAAGTAGAATAATGCTATTTGACCCTGCTGGCTCAAAGGACTTTGATCTTGCGCGCACTGATACACTGGCTTCAAAGTCGTACTCTTTCCTTCAAGCTGATGTTCTTGGTAATGTTAATGTTGGCATTGGCCGTAATGGTCAATGCCTTGCTGTCCTATCAGATCGCCAGTCGGCTTGTGCTGGATTACAGTGAGCAGACACTGAAGACGGGTGTTCAGCGCGATGCTGCACTAATAGCTCGCCGTTATTACTATATGTCAAATGTCACCACTATGCTGGCACAATCTGAGCGAGTGTTGCAGTACATGGCGGCACGTCAACGACAGCAAGAAAGTACACCGCTTCATCCGCCCCCCTTTTCTGTAGATACGGTACGCAGCAAAGAGCATGCTGGCCTGATTTCGTGGCAGATTAACTTGCAGACTTTTCTTGTCGATCTTATGCGTCGACAAGGTAATCAACAGCTGGTGTTGATTGATGCGTTAAGTTACGAGGAATTGATTCGTATTGATGGCCCCACTTCACAGTACGATGATTTTTATGTTTATCATAAGGAAGAGCTGCGTCGCTATGAGTCATTGGACATCTTGTTGCGTGGAAAGAGTTTACATTATGGGGAGCTTAGCGTCTCCCCGTTGGTGCTTGAACAGGAACCGGGTGGTTCAAAGGGCGCGTTGTGGGCAACACAGAAGTATGTGGTGCCAGTTTATTTAAGTGCTAATGAGGAGGTGACGCCGTCTGCATTAGTGGCCTTATCTGAAGAAAAAGGCATTTTTCATGCACTTACCACGTTGCGCCAGCAACAGATTACACTTAACGAAGCTATCAAGCTTGCTCTGGAAGATAATTCGGCCTGGTTTGTACGTTACAAACTTACGCGACAAAATTTTCAAAAGCTACTGCACTCTTTGGAGGATCAAGCCGCAATACCACAGGAAATGTTGGCGGCATTGAATGATGTGTCGGATCAATTATTTTCCTACCATGATACGGCGCTTGGTCTGTTGGCAGAGGAGCAGGGGCATGGCGCAATACGTTTACTTGAGACGTCTGCTTATACAGATATCTACGACCTGTTTTTCGATCGGCTTTCCTTATTGCATCAAAAAATACAACAGGGAGCTAATCGAAAACTTGTCGCTTTTATCGTAGTCAGTGACGATGTGACGCAGCTTTTGCAGAAGAGGCCATGGCGACAGTCTGCAGGATTGATAATAGCTAATGAGAATGGAGAGCAAGTATTTCCCGTTGATGATTTATCTGATGGCAAGGAAAGACAAGTTCGTTTTGCTAATCGATTTCCTCACGTTTGGGAGACTATAAACGAGGGTCAGTTTACGTCAGAGGGTCTGCAGAACAAAGCAATACTATTAAAGCATCATGATATGCGTTATGCGCTATCACGCGTGCGTTATGGAAATAACGCACGCCAGTTCATTGGCTTGATTCTACCTGCCAAGAAAAAAACGCTGTCAGAGTATATGTCGAATTATGGCTATCGATACAGCATTATTGGCTTGGCTATTATTGTCTTGACCTTGCTGTTGGCGCTACCTGGCGTGCGACGTATTATGCGGCCAGTATATGATTTGACTGAACAGACCAGGCGTTTTCTGCGTGGCGAAAATGATATTCAATTTTCTGTAGAGGGTAACGATGAAATAGCGCAACTTGGAAAAGCGTACACCAAGCTGATTGATAAACTGCAGTACCATGTTCAGAAAGCGGAAGACCAATCATCACAAATCAATGAGTTGAATGCATCTTTAGAGTCAAAAGTTGTGCGGAGGACAAGGGAGCTGAGAGATAGTCAGTCGTATTTGCAGGCTTTGTTCGATGCGGCGGCAGATGCCATTATCACCATTGATAAAGGAGGTAATATCAGGTCTGTCAATTCGGCAGTAGAAAACATTTTTGGTTGGCGGGCGGATGAAGTTGTTGGGCAGTCTATAAATATGCTGATGCCTGGCCATATGCATCAGCGCCATGATATGCTTCTTAGAGGGTTTGTACCAAACCTCGAATCAAGAGGGTCGAATAAAATTCGACATGTAGAAGCCGTGCGAAAAAATGGCAGATGTTTTCCTGTCATGATCAATATCAGTGAGCTTTATGTTGATGGTCAGCTGCTATTGTTGGGTATACTGCGTGATGTGACTCGGGAGCGGCGCCAGCAACAAAAAATTGAACGCGGCGCTGTGGAATCTCAAGCTCTTTCCGAATTGTTGCAGGCTAGTTTTCAAGCCAGCTCGCAAACTTTGAGTTTAAAAGAATATTTGCAGCAGTCTCTTAATTTATTGGTTGAGCCTTTTCAATGGCTTGGCCTGGGAAAAGCTACGGGTATCTTTTTGGCTGATAATCAAGGTGAAGGCGAATGTCTTCGATTGGTTGCAAATACTGATCTGCCCTCCGAACTGTTAACACTTTGTGCTGAGGTGCCCTTTGGTTATTGTCTTTGTGGTCGCGCGGCAAAACAACGCCTGATTCAGTTTGCCGACCGTATTGATAGTCGACACGATACCAGTTTTGATGGCATGGAACCCCATGGCCATTACAATGTGCCGATTATTTACCAAAAAAGTGTGTTGGGTGTCATGGTATTGCATTTGCCGGAAGGGCACATTAAAAAGAAGTTTGAAGTGAATTTCCTGGAGCGGGTGGCCGATGTGCTCAGTCTGGGGGTTCATCGGTATTATCGCGAAGAAGACTTACTGCGGGCGAAAGAGACCGCTGAGCAGGCAGTGCGTGCCAAGGGCGATTTTCTGGCAACAATGAGTCATGAAATTCGTACCCCAATGAATGCGGTTATAGGATTTACTCATCGCGTTTTGACAAAAACGCAACTGGATAAGCGGCAGCGTGATTCGCTGGAGCAGGTGGAGCGGGCATCGCGTCACTTAATGACAGTGTTAAATGATGTGCTCGATTTTTCCAAAATCGACGCAGGCAAAATGACATTGAGAAAAACAGCGTTTTCTGTAAGACAGGATGTGCAGGAGTTGTATTCGATATTTCGAGAGTTGGCGGCGGAAAATGAAAATCAACTGACAGTCCATTTTGATGAAAAATTGCCTGCAGAGTTGCTTGGTGATCCGGTTCGTTTGCGGCAGATTATAAGCAATTTATTGAGTAATGCTATCAAGTTTACTCATCAGGGTCAGATTGATTTGTTTGTTGGTGGTAATGAATGGGGGGAGCATCGTTATCAATTGCAAATTGGAGTAAAGGATACGGGTATTGGCATAATGCCAGATCAGAAAAAATTAATATTTGAGGCATTTCAGCAGATTGAAAATGTTTCAACTCGAAGTGTTGGGGGAACGGGTTTGGGTTTGGCCATCAGTATGCGTTTGGCGCATATGATGAGCGGTGATATTCGTGTCGAGAGTGAAAAAGATAAGGGTAGTCAATTTTACCTGAGTGTAATCATGGAAAAGTTGGGCTAGCCAGATAAGTTTGATCTCCTTTCGGGTAAATGGAAGACAAGAAGAGGTTTTTACTATTCCACAACTTCCTCCTCGCCGTCATTCATGCCCAGTTCGTTGATTTTCCGTGTTAGTGTGTTACGTCCCCAACCCAGCAGGATGGAAGCATCGCGGCGGCGACCGTTTGTATGCTTCAGGGCGGTTTCAATCATCACTTTTTCAAATATTGGGGTGGCGGTTCCAAGCAAGTCTTTTTTCCCGAGACTCAGTTCCTGATCGGCCCAGCATCGAAGATCATCCTGCCAATTGCAGGCCGCAGGATTGTCTTCACTGCGAGCGATCAACTCCGGTGGCAGGTCATTGATATGCACTTCGCGTCCAGATGCCATCACCGTGATCCAGCGGCAGATGTTTTCGAGCTGCCGCACATTGCCAGGCCAGTCCAGTTTGCAGAGATAATTTAGGGCATTTTCCGTCAGTATTTTACTTTCAACATCCAGTTCCTTTGCTGCATGAATTAAAAAGTATTGGGCAAGTTTGGGAATATCTTCGCGTCGCTCGCTTAACTTTGGAATGTGGATGCGAATGACATTGAGTCTGTGAAAAAGATCTTCGCGAAATATGTGTTCAGCGACCAAGTTTTCCAGGTTCTGATGCGTCGCCGCGATGATGCGCACATCCGCCTTAATAGGCGTATGACCACCAACGCGGTAAAACTCGGCATCGGCCAGTACGCGTAGCAGGCGTGTTTGGGTGTCTGCCGGCATGTCGCCAATTTCATCAAGGAACAGCGTGCCACCATCGGCTTGTTCGAATCGCCCCTGGCGTTGTTGAGTGGCACCCGTGAATGCCCCTTTTTCGTGTCCAAACAATTCCGATTCCATCAGGTCTTTTGGGATCGCGGCCATATTAAGGGCAATAAACGGGCCGTCAGCGCGAGGACTGTGCCGGTGCAGTGCATGAGCAACCAGTTCCTTGCCGGTGCCGGACTCACCATTAATCAATACGGTGATATTGGAATGTGCCAGACGGCCGATTGCACGAAACACTTCTTGCATGGCAGGGGCTTCGCCAATAATTTCCGTGGTTTCTGTACTTGCTGCGGGTGCTCTTTGCTGCTGTTGTTCGTGAGCATGTACCAGAGCCCGCTCAGTCATGGCGACGGCGTCGTCGATATCAAAGGGTTTTGGCAGATATTCGAATGCGCCACCTTGGTAGGAGGATACCGCGCTGTCGAGATCAGAGTGTGCGGTGGTAATGATGACAGGCAGTTCGGGGTGATCTTTGCCGATTATTTCGAGCAATTCAAAACCGTCCATGCCTGGCATGCGGATATCACTGATAATTGCATCCGGTTTTTCCTGTTGCAGGCGTTGGATCAGGGTTTCACCGCAGTCAAAGCTACGCGTTGCAATGTCGGCCTGGCTTAAGGCTTTTTCCAGAACCCAGCGAATGGAGCGGTCATCATCAACAATCCAGACATGACTTTGCTTGCTCATAGTGACGTATCCAGTGGAAGAAAGAGTGAGAATTCAGTGTGTCCCGGTGTGCTTTCACATTTTATAAAACCATCATGTTGATTGATGATCGATTGAGAGATGGATAGTCCCAAGCCAGTGCCGTCGGCGCGGCCGCTGACCATGGGGAAGAATATATTTTCTGATAGATGTGTCGGGATACCCGGTCCATTGTCTGTAATATCGATACGGCAGACCAGGCGATAGCGTGTGTCATCTATTGTGATCTGTCGTTGTGTGCGTGTTCGCAATGTGATTTGCCCATCGTTTTGCTTGTTCAGTGCCTGCATGGCGTTACGTACGATATTGAGAATGGACTGTATCAGCTGTTCTTTGTCGCCGTTGATGTCCGGGATGCTGGGGTCATAATCTCGATGGAGTGCAATTTCCCCTTGTGTTTCAGCGCTAACCAACGCAAATACGCGCTCAAGTACTTCGTGGATATTTAACGCAGCCCGGGTAGGTTTGGTATGAGGCCCTAGCATTTTATCCACCAGATTTCGCAAGCGGTCGGCTTCGGCGATGATGATTTCTGTGTAGTCCTGTAACTCCTGTGAAGGGAGTTCTCTTGCCAGCAATTGTGCGGCTCCTCGAAGCCCTCCCAACGGGTTTTTGATTTCATGCGCCAGCCCCCGTATTAACATACGGGTGGATTTTTGTGAGGACAGAAGATTCTTTTCTCGACTGATTTGTAGAATTCGATCCAGCGGTTGAATTTCCATAATCAGGCAATGTTCTTTGTCGTTAGTCGGTGTGATTGTATAGTCAACGGTGATTGCCTGTGGAGCGTGCAGCTGTAGCTCTGCCTGTCGTTTGGTATAAGAGGCGCCAGAGAATAGCGCATGGTGCAAACGTTCCAGGTGGGCGCCATCCTCGCTGAAGAGTTGGGAGACAGGCGCGCCGATCACTCTCCCTGCACTCAGCTGTAGCAGTGCTTCTGCTGACGCATTGATATAGGTGAGATTTAGCTTGTCGTCCATCAGCAATATGGCAGTGCTGAGGTTGTCGAGTAAGCGTTTGTAGAGGCTGCTATCCCCTGTCATATTGAGTGCCTAAATAGCCTTATGTTGCTTGTAAATTGCAGTACGAAAAAAGTTGTGTATTGCAAGAACCAAACCAGCTTGCTAGGGATTGATATTTTTGTCTCGAAATGCTGCTATCAGTGTCCAGTAATGGCCGGATGTGAACGATTTACGCACGCTTCCTGATAAATCTCAGAACATTTATTTTTGCTTTCATACAATAAAGTGCATGGTTTCGGGGATTTGTTGCGTATGAAAGCAATGACTGGTGTTGGATGCGCACAATTATAGTGCATGACAAGGAGTGCTGCATTATTGGGGGGCGCTATGAGCTGATGCGGGGTGGCTATTTGCCTTGTGCTATCCATAAACAATGAGACTAGCGTGATCGGCCAGGCATCATTACCGAAGGACGAAAAACATGCACTGTAATAGTGCTTGATGTCTTAAGCGTTTTACCGGCTTCATCTACGATAATTGCTTGTAAGCTATGACTGCCACGATCGACATTGTTGATTTGAAAGTGAGTGCTGTTGGATTCCTGCTGTGATTTTCCATCCATTAGCAGCCGGATTTTATGCTGTTTTTGCAGTGAGGGTTTGGCGCTAACGCTGACAGCGATATTGCCGGTGCCGCCCTCAATGCCGCTATCATGTGCTGGGCTGCTTATGGCTAATCTACGGTAGCGAAACGTCTCGTCCGAAGGTTCTGCAACGGATTTGCTCTCTTGTGGCGGTACCTTCACTGCAGGCAACGTATTTGCTTTGGGTAGCTTGACGGGCTCCGCTTTATCACTCGCTTGATCACTATAGATGATGTTGCCCTTATCATCGACGGATTGGTAGATCTCTGCCAGATTGAGTTGGCTGAGTAAACACAGGGCTATCAAGCAGATAATGCGATACATCAGTTTCAGCCTCATTTGTGTGGAGGGCGCTCTCTTTCTGCAATTATGCAATTGATTGAAAAGAGCAGACTGAAAGGATAATAAACCTGTTTGGCGAAATGTTAAACCTGAACCCAGAGTTCAGCTTTAGCTATCAGCCAATAACTGGGCTACCGTATCGATCAGCTTAGTTTCTTCTACTGGCTTAACCATGTAGCCGCGCGCACCTTGACGTTCTCCCCATAAACGGTCTGTTTCTTGCGATTTGGTCGATACGAGGATAATTGGTATATGTTCAGTGAACTTGTTTCTGGTGATTTTTCGGGTTGCTTGAAAACCGTTCATGTCCGGCATGACAACATCCATTATGATCAGATCTGGCAGCTCCTCGAGTGCCATTGCAACGCCATCCGCCCCGTTATCGGTGCTGATGACCTCATGGCCATGGTTTGCGAGAATTCTCGCAATTGCGTTTTTTTGTGTCGTTGAGTCATCAACGATAAGTATATGAGCCATACCTGTTATCTTTTGCTGAATATGTTTTTAATAGGCTGCTTTAAGGCGTAGTTTGAATTAGCAAAAGGCCAACAACGTATTATTTTAATACCGTATCATTTTTAGTACACGGCGAATAAAAAATCAAATGTTTAGTCCCAAAACATGATAAGAATTCCAGTAAATATTCTATACTACTCAAAACCTGTTATTTGAGGCTGAATATATGGCGCAGGCAGTATCCCTACTGTATTTGGAAGACTACCAAATCGGCAAGCAAAGCCGTTCGATCACTCAAACTATTCCTAAAGAAGAAATCATTCGTTTTGCCAGCGATTGGGATCCTCAACCCTGGCATATTGATGAAGAGCAAGCCAAAAATAGTATCTATGGAGGCATAACGGCTTGTACAGCACATATTTTTTCTATTGTTTGTCGCCTTGGTGCTAATACCGAGCCCAAGCCTGCGGCATTGGCTGGATTGGGATTTGATAATATGCAGGTGCATCAGCCGCTTAGGGCGGGGGATACCGTGTATTACGTGGAGGAGTGTATTGGAGTTCGGCGCTCTCGCAGCAAACCCGATCGAGGTATTGTGAAAAGTAGAACCAGTCTCTTTAATCAGAATGACGAACTGATATTTACTTTGGACTGCTCAATGATGGTTTGGGCGCGACAAGCAGCTGATTGTTGATTAGGGGCCGTAGAAATAAAACATTATCCCATCTTGCGGGTCTTTCGACCCAGCTTATGCGTTGGATCAAGGGTTGCATAGGCCCACTACACCCAAGACGTTTCACTAAGCGTTTTGAGTGCTTTTTTTGCGTTAAGTGGCTTTGAAATGAAGCCATTGTTCAACTGCTAAAACAGCCTACATTATTGGAGATGAGTATGGTCACAAAAGAGAGATGGGTCGAAATAATGAGCGCTGCGGGCTTAAGCGATCAGGATATGATGAACTGGCATCGGAAGTTTGAAGCAATGGAGCCAAATGAGCACCAAAAATTTTTGGAATCACTGGGCATTGCCCCGGATGAAATTAGGAAAATACGTAGCGCATAAAAACGTAGCTTTTGCGGTGGTTCGATAGCTGAACCTCCGCAGGTTAGTGAATCAGCAGCTTGTTGACTAGCTGCCACGGCCAGGTGTTCTTTGAGCAGGGAAGAAAACCGTGGTGACCTCAATCTGGTTTTCACCGATGTTCACGTTAAGTGTCGCCTACAGAACAGGGTCAATCTCACCAAGCGAGAGCGTGCAGACAGGATGTGCAAGTAAATCCAGTTTGTTTTCATTATTATTCTCCATTCCATTTTTTGTGTTACTGATTTGGTTGTCAGGCTCTATGACAGCATTGTGCTTCTGGATTTTCTGTAGCGATATTCAATAATATTCTTTGACTGATATACTTACCCGAAATCCTATAAAGTTATTGTTATTATTGCATTGGGCTTTCTATCAATAGTCGACTACCTCCTTGATTTGTTGGGGTATGGCGTGCTGGCGAACGCTGGGAACTCAATTTCTAGCGAGTATGTGCTTGCAAAATAAACAGTGCAAGAATGAGCTTACACTTTGATTTACTGGCGTGCAATTTGGCCGTTTCCGCGTTCCTAACCTATTTTTGGACAATATATGCTTAAGTTTTTTCAACCACGTCCCCTTATTGAGCAATCCGGTGCTGATTGGATATTAGCTACTTACGAGTGGGCGTTGACTTACTTTGATAGCGAAGAATTTTTTTGTCGTTCCCGGTTAGTGCAACCGAGTAATGATTTTTTCCCGGGCAGTGTTGATAGCGTGCATGCCAAAGCAGAAAACGTTTTTCAGAGCACTCGAAAATATGCGGGGCTAAGTCATTGGTCTATGCAGTTACAAGCCCCCGAGCAGTTTCAAAACAATCCACATCCACAGTTAAATCTAGCACGTATAGAACGAAATTCGGCCGAAAATCTGCAGGCTTTAAACGCTGAGCTCCCGCTGTATTTTTCCTATAACCTGCAGCAAACACGAAAGCCTGAAGACCTGTCGGCAAGTTTTGCTCACCTTATGGCGCAGCACCTGGTGGTTCAATCAAAGGTAACGCCACCCGGAGGTCCTGACTTTTTTGTGGAGGCCACGGAGATATTGGCCATATTTATGGGTTTTGGTGTGATGTTCGCAAACTCAGCTTATACCTTTAGAGGCGGTTGTGGTAGTTGTAGCAATGCACAGGCCAATCGACAGGCTGCATTATCAGAAGATCAGGTAATGTATGCATTAGCACTTTATTGTCGACTCAAGGGTGTTCAAAATAAAGAAGCTACGCGGTTTTTAAAAAAACATTTAAGAGGCAGTTATAAGCAAGCGCTTAAGCAGATTGAAAAACAATCAGAAGGCTTTAATAAGTTGATGAAATTTGGAGCGGGTTCCTCATGAAGCGATATAGTTCTATCTTTCCCAACACAGATATTGCAAAATCAAAATGTCGGCAGCTAAATGTGTTTTAGAGTGGGTGGTATGCAGATTTGAACGACAAGAAGATAATGGGCAGTATAAGGAGTGGCATCTTATAGGATGATTAAAAATAAGAAGTAGGAGGTTGCTGATGAAATCAGAAGAAAATACCGATATTAAATCAGATATCAATCTTGTGCTGTGGATGGCCATCTTCATCACGGTTGGCATCATAGTTTCCTTGGTGGAGCTGAAAGACTATCATCTTTCTTTGATGGTATGGTGTATTGCTATCGGTTCCTGGTCTGCAATTTGTGGTATTGGTTATTCGATTTGCGACTGGTTGCTACAGGGTAAATCTGCGGAGTGACCCAAAGGTGTCAATAGGCCATGCTCGTCAGTTGTGTGTGTTCAATTCAGCCAGATGCTACTTGGAGGAGATAACGAAGACGTATTTGCTTACTGCCCAATATGTTGCTGATTAATAATTGGGGTGAGTGTTTGTCGTTTAGTGCCAACGATTACTGGAGGTGTATCCTCTACAATTCTTAAAGGTTGTTTGGTATAACTGTCAGTGTTGATGAAATTACCATAATCTAATACTAAATAGCTTGATTATGAACGGTTTGTGCATGAAGCAGCACCGAATTGTTAAATGCATGATACTGAGAGCAGAGTTTCGTTTATAATTCCGGGAAGATGGAAAGTGACCGGCATAGCCAAGCTTCATTGTGTCACTATAGCTATCTAACATTTTTTAATTTTAAGTAGAGTACTATAGTTAATTAACGAGGAAAATATAGAATGAGTAAGGGTACAGTAAAGTGGTTTGACGCAAGCAAAGGTTTTGGTTTCATTACCCCAGACGATGGTGGCAAAGATCTGTTTGTACATCATTCTGAAGTCAAGGTCTCTGGCTATGCAACGCTCAATGATGGCCAGCAAGTAGAATACGAAGTTGGACAAGGCCAGAAGGGGCCATGCGCAAACAATGTTATACCGCTTTGATCCTATTGTATTGATGATGAAATAATTAAAAGAAGTATGCGGGGTTGCGATAGTAAAAACAAAGTATGATCGATCAACCCCGCCCCTCAATATCTAAGATTAATTTATTACCCTCGCGGCATTGAAACCTCCCCAGATCGCACCGATGAACTTGCCAGGCTTGAGGCAATCACCTATTGCTTTACAGCTTGCTACGCGGCTTTCTGTTGCATTGCGCAGAGAGGGGTCTGCGACATAACCGGTTGCCATAATCACCGAATCTCCGGCGATCATTTCACGCTCCCCTGCTTTTTCCACCACAATACCATCGGCTTTGATTTCGACAACGGTGGTGTTTAAGCGAATATCTACCTGACCTTGTGCCAGAAGCGTTTGGATGCCGATCATTGTGGGGAGGTTGGTTCCTTCTGGCACCACCTGATCAGCCATTTCCACCAGCGTTACTTTCTTGCCGTCGTTGACCGCCAGCTCAGCGGCTGCCTCGCTGCCACACAGGCCTGCGCCGATTACAATGACATGCTTCCCAGTATCCGGTTTGTCAGCAAACAATTGCGCGCTGCTGAAAACATTGTTCCCATCAATACCGGGAATGGGTGGTGGGCTGAATTTAGAGCCAGTGGCAATGATCACTTCGTCGGCAGCAAACGCTTCAATGTTCTGCGGAGTTGCTTCCTTACCTAACTCAATAGTGATATTTGGCTTATCCATCTCTCGTTTCATATAGTCAAAAAATGGTACCAGGTCACCCTTGAAACTGGGGACAGAAGCAATGGCTAGCTTACCTCCCAATTCGTTCGCTTTTTCCCAAAGGGTGACATCAAATCCACGCTGAGCGGCAACACGCGCTGCTTCCATGCCACCTGGTCCCCCGCCAATTATCAAGACTTTCTTTTTCGATTGCGCAGGAGTGAGTGTATACGTATTTTCCATGCCGGTCTGTGCGTTAACGGTGCAACCCAAATATTTCATATCATAGCCGCGACCCACACAGGCATCGTTGCAGGAAATGCAGGGTTTGATGTCTGCAGCCTTTCCTGATTTGACTTTATTGGGCCACTCTGGATCTGCCAGAACGGGGCGTCCGAGACAAATGTAATCTGCTATTCCTTCTTCAATGACTTTTTTTGCCAAGGCGGGATCGCCCAGCTTGCCATGACCGATGACGGGAATATTGACAATGTCTTTGATCGTTTTCACCAGTTCCAATGTTGGGCCGGCTTGGTCGTACATGCTGGGAATCACCCGATTCCAGGTTTCGTAGCATCCCGCATCCACGTGCAAGGCATCCACGCCTGCTGCCTCAAGACGCTTGGCAACTTCAATCCCTTCCTCCAAGGTACGTCCACCTTCGAGATAATGATCTGGGGTAAACTTAAAGATGAGCGGCATATTAGGGGCTGCGGCACGGGAAGCGCCAATCAACTCCATGGCAAAGCGCATACGCCCATCAAGATCGCCACCGTATTCATCCTCACGTCGGTTCCACAGCGATGACATGAATTGATCGACCAGATAGCCACCATAGCCGTGTATGCCGATCGCATCAACACCGGCAATGTCTGCCATGCCCACAGCGGTGGCATAAGAAACAACATACTGTTGTATTTCTTCCACGCTTAGAGGTCGAGTGGTGACGCTGGGATCGAGGAAACAGGGATTTTCAGAGGGGCCGATGGGTTGAATCGGGTTATTTTCCAAAAAGTTAACCCTGCCAAAACCACAGGTTAGCTGTAATACCAACTTACAATCATGATAATGCAATGCATCGGCAAGCTCACTGAGTCGACCCATATAAGCGGGTGAGTCGAGACGTGGAAGAAAGTGCGAGATTCCTCCTTCCAACTCGGTATTCACCACTGCAGCCCCCGTCATGATCATGCCTAATCCGCCCTTCGCTCTGGCTTCATAGAAATCGATTAGGCGTCGACCATATCCGCAATCAATATCGGTCAACCCGTTTGTACCCATTGGCGCCATTGCCAGGCGATTGCGCAAATCCATATTGCCGATCTGACTTCGTTCAAATATTTCCATCGGAGTATTCCCCAGAGATTGAGTAAGGAAGCGCTTACATGCATTCCCTAACGTCTTTTTTTATTAATCAATTGTTCTTTACGTAGACCGTGAACAAAGCGCGTGTAGCCTGGCAAGCGTTACTGGTCGTAATGCTAACATGCCATTTATCCGCATTTCGAGCTAGTTAATGATATGCAATGATCTGCTACTAATGATGGAGCTAAGGGCTGCGGGAAAAATCGATTTTTCGAGGCCCGAAGGTGAATGTCCACTGTATAGGGCGCAATGCGCATGTTTATTGCACCCTGTTGTGGCCATTTTTATCATTTACTTTATGAGGACAGACACTGAGCAATAACGGCTTCCGATATTTCCTGATCTTCCCTTACCAAAGAAATAATTCCCTTCCCGGAACAGAGCTGATTGGGAGGGGGATTACTGTACACATTCGTTTCATCAAGATAAGCCAGAGGCAAACCGATATCATTTTTAACGCAAGACAGGACAATATCTTTCCATCTTAAATTGGAAAAAGGATGGTCTATTCGGAGCATATGATCATCATCATGCGTAAACAGGTTTTCCATTACGGTTTCTGTACCCGGTGCTACGACCGAGCGAACCAGCAGCTCGGGATAGGCGCGTATGGGTCGAATGACAACTTGTGCGCCGACCTGTTTTAAACGTGCCCTGTTTGAATCAACAGCGCACTCCGCTGCAATCAGCGCATTCGTTCCTATTTCTTGAACGCGGCTTAAGACATCAAAGGTCAGGCTATCGGAAAGAGCGGCACCCGAATTTTTTGCCAGAATAACAATATATTTTGCATTGCCAACGTTGACGGCTTTTAAGCTCGCATTGTCTTCAGCCACGCCATTAAAGTGTACAACACCGTGTTTGCTAACAATATCTGGAAGGCCCTCGGGATACTTGCGTGTCAAAATCTGGATTGGTAATTCTTCCAATTCAGGTGTTGCACGAACCTGAGCGATTAAGCGGTTGAGATAGGTATCGGTATTTCGGTCCGGTGTGTTAATGATTAAAAGATGATTTTTCATATCGCTCCACGTCCAATTGCCTTTTTGTTTATCCTCTCGAATTTGAACTCGGCACTCGAAGAATTCGGCAGCTAGCTGAGCCAGCAAAGAAATCGCGAATATATACATACACACGCTAGTAATGATTCGCCCTTGCCAAGACGCTGCAGATAAATCACCGTATCCGACGGTTGTCACTGTGGTAATGGATAGCCATAGTGCATCATTGAGGGACAAGCCTTCGAAATAGACCATGGCGACGGAATGAATAAAGACTAAAAGAAGGAGGATGAGCAATAAACGGCCAAGTTTATAATAAGCTTGACGGTCCTGATGTTTTGTAAATTTCAAATATCGACGCCGCTTCCAATACTGGAGGGCAACAAATCTTTGTATCATCCGTTTTCTTTGGTCCTTTTTTCCTCATCGTGGTAATAAAGATTTACTTCTTCCATCACGTGTCGCTTAATCTCTTTCTCATCAGATGCTCCCAAAGCGTAACGCTTGGAAAGATAATCTAAATCTGCTTGATTAAATGATAGTCCAATTCGTGGCCTCTGAATTCGCTGGTAGTTTAGTCCAACGATTTTTCGTATCACATCACTTGGATTGATATTATCTTCCACAGCATCGTGGCGGATCAGCTTAGTCAGTCGTTCTTTAAAGGAAAAATGAATTTGAATTTTCTTTAAAGCGCTTTTTTCAGCTGGCCATTTATCATCGTGTTTAATTCCCATGTGGCCACATCTCGTCAATCACGTCAACCGGGCAGTACAGCTGCAAAAAAACATCTGTCGAACCATCGCCCCAGATTTCAACGTTTAGGCCGTAATGCTCATCAGAGCCTTCACACTCGTGGTAACGTAACTCTTCTCCATCCTCAGATAAAGATATGTCCTCACCTTGGCAGTCACGGTCATAGAAATACGCTTCCTGTTCTTTGATCGTTTGGGAATACTGTTCGGTATACCAACCTTTTAACGAGTCAAGTGGCTCGACAACCTCAAGTTCTGCCCAGTCTTCAGACCATAATTGAGAGAAAGCATCTTCGGTAAATAGCGTTAAAACCTGTCGGCGGGATATCTTATTGGAAAAGCACAGCATTTCCTCGCCATCGTCATCCTCTATTGACATAAAGAACAGCTGATTTTTTTCATCCTTCAGGGTGACTTCCTTGTTTGTGCCAGAGGCGTATTCGTAAGTCCCAGCCTTGGTGACTTCAAACTGCTTTTCCCTTAAATCTGGAGGGAGTGAGTCACGATACTTCAGCGAAATGATATCACCTGCCTGTAATTGATCAGGTCTATCAAGTTGTCTGGTATGGGTCTGTGTTTTTGAAAAAAACTTTTTAAACATATGATATTAAAGTGCAACACCGATATTGATGTTGCATTTTCTCCCGTAAGCATATTACTGGCCGGCTTTTTTCTGTTTCAACCGCTCAAGAACACTGGCGCCACCTACACTTGAAGAAGCACCAATGCCGGCCGCACTTAATTTCTTATCAAGCTCATCGCCTCGGCTTTCTTCAGCCATCCATTCGCCAGCTTCCATCTTGTCTTCCCAGTTCGTCTGCTTTTGCTTCACTCTATCTAATGCCTTTGAAACACGATGTTCACTTGAGCTGGTTGCAGCAAAGTTGGTGGACATTGAAGACGTAGCCTTTTGTAGTTGCTCGACGGTTTTTATTTTTTCCAATTCCCGGCGATTTTTCTGAATCGTTTTTTCGCGTTGGCGAATCATGCTATTAATCTTATTCACTTGCGCACTAAGGCTTTGATGTTCTGCACTCTTGTCTGCAGCTTCTGCCTCAATTTCTGCAATTCTCGCAGCAACTTCACCCGCTAGAGCCTCGTTATTGGATTCCAAAGCCTGCATCGCTTTGGATTCATAACTGGCGGCATCATTTTGCAATGAATTTAGTTCCCGCTTCAGTTGAATCTCCGTTGCTTTCAAATTGGTAAGAGATTGTTTGGCTTTGCCAATCGCAGTCTCTGCATCACGAATTTCTTGCTCCAGGATACGGACCGCATTGGCATCAATAATTGACTCACCCGCTTCACTCGCGCCGCCACGGATCGCTGTCAGAATGTTTTTTAAAATGCTCATTATTACCTCCGTTACACCAATAAGGGTTCGACAACCTGAAGGACTTCCAGGGTATTCTCAGCCTGGATCTCCAGTTCATGAACGATGTTTTCAAAAACCGTATTAAGAGCCATTGCACCAAATAAAATATAGGTTGATCCTTGTCGCCCGATCGAGCTTAAGGGGATGGCAGGGCTCATGTAGAGCAATTCCTCATTGAGTTCGGCTAGTTTTTCAGCTTGAACTTCCTTGGCATCAAAGAGAGGCGTGATGGCCAGGAGTTGAGTGTCTGTTTTGACTATATTGATGGGGAATTCATCGTTATTGGAACAAACGACTTCCAATACTCCTTCTTCGGAAAGAACAGCATCAAAACGTGTTCCCTCATTGGTTACATGATCGTTCAGCTTGAACGCTAGTTCACTAAGCGACATAAGGTGCTCCTTTACAGTGCCGTAATTGCCATAATATGGCGTTCATTCGTCAATATAGGCCCTATTATGGCTTTTATCAACACTTATATTTTCTGCAAAAAAGACTCCTTCGCGCTGCTTCCAGGCATGTTGGTGGTACTGATACAGCGTATGAGAGCCTAATGTATTTGACTTAATGGGCTCGGACTCGTTGAAATAAAAGGGGGAGAACACGAAACTTGCCAAAATTTGTTCTTTTGAAAGCCAGGGAGAGGGAACGGGCATCGTCGCAATGTCAGCGATTCGAGCAGTAGCTGCTTTTCCCATCACTGTCCCAATGGTCCATCCCCATTCTCCAAAGGTGGGCACATTGGCATGGTATTGTTCCGTGTTGAAACCTGCAGATCGAAGCGTTTTGCCAATGGAAATAAAGGTGTCTTTGGTGTGAAAGGGGGAGGTTGATTGAATGCCAATGGCGCCATCTCCATTGAGTAGCTCTTTTAAGCGCGCATAAAAGAAATCAGAGTAAACCTTATTTATGTCGGGATGACTTGGGTCGGGTAGATCCACAATGATGGTATCAAAATGTTTTTTTGCGCTGACCAGCTTTTCGACTTCGACAAAGGCATCACCGATGATGACGTGTACTCGCTCATCATTGAATGCATTATTGTTTAGAGCCGTAAGGCGTTTATTGATTGAAGGCGATGCGGATGAATCAATCCCACTAAATAAATCGATCATACCCCGATCAAGGTCAATCAAAGTGACAGATTGAGGGTTCCATGTAAGGATATCGCGTAATGCCAAACCATCACCGCCACCGATAACGAGAATCTTGTCTTGTCTGGCAGAGGCGAGTAGGGGGGGGTATGTTAAGAAACTGTGGTAGATCACTTCATCATTGCTGGAGAATTGTAGACGGCCATTGATATAGAGGCTGGTAATCATTGGCAGACCTTTACCAATCAATCGTTCCGTGATTGTTATGTGTTGATACGGTGTGATTTTTGTATGAACCACTTGATCTTTAAATAGGGAGCTTTGCATATTGTCCATCCAGGATGCACCCCCAGCCGCCAGAGAGCCAATAACGACTAGCAACATGCCATGCGCAATCCATAGCGTCAGGCGTCCTGATAGATGTTCTCGGTAATAGATGATGAAGAATACCCCTACCAGGGCGTTCACTAGTGCGGTACTCACTGCAGCGACAATAATGGGCAGTTTTAAACAGACCAAAACCCAAACCCCCGCCCCAATGCCGGCACCGATATAATCGGCGCCATAGATTGTTCCAATATTATGCTCTAAATGTTGCCCATGAATGTGTTCACGTATTCTTGCGATAAGGGGTATTTCCATGCCAATCATTAAGCCGAGAATGCCACCGGCAATGAAAGGAATGAGCTTTGTGAACTGCGAGAGCGTTCTTACAAACTCCCCATCGGTCGTAATGGTAGGGTGCAAGCCATAAATTTCCTGCAAGTAGCTTGGCAGCGTAAATGACAGCGACACGCTGAGAGATATGACAACAACAGCCGTTGCGCCAGTGAATCCAACAGCCCATTCTAGCCAGACAAACCCGTTAAAAGGGCAGCGCACCCACTTCGCCATAAAGGCGCCGATGCCCATGGAGACAATCATGATGCCGATCATGGCATAGAGCGTTGACTCAAGGGCGCCAAGCACTCGCCCGGCATAGTGGGCCATCAGGTATTCATAGATAAGTCCACAAGCTGCCAGCGTACCCATGATAAGGATAAGTAAAATGTCATGTATGACAAGCTGGCGGCGTGAAACGGTTTGCGTATCAGCGGGCATAGTTAAGCGAGAACGCTATCCAGGAGCAGGCCAATGCAAACGAAAATGGCCGCTTCAATATAGGCGACACCCACATTTTGCTGGTTATCAACTTCTTCTACGACATTTATATTGGCAAGAATGGCTTTTCTGGCAATAAACGATAGTGCTGATAGTGTTAATGTTAAGCACAGGGCAACAACTCCCCATCCAACCGCTGACATTAGCGGGTCGCTATGGATATATTCAACTAAGTGACCTGCAGCGCTCACTGCTAATGTTGTTCCCAAGATATGGCCTGCATAGCGAATGGCTAAAGCGGGATTTCCCTCTTTGATTGCTTCCTGGAGACTCCCCCCCGGGTGGCGGCTACTAAAAATGAATGCGCGCAGTCGAGTTACAAGCAATAGCACAAGTTGGGCGGCAAAAAAGACGAGCAATACGGGCAGCATGCCTTCCCAGTTTTCAGATTCTACCCAGTTAATGGCGGAATTAATCACAATGCCCAAAGCCAACAGATTAGCTGCCTGGACTACACCCGCGGCGATATTGTGCTGAGACACGGCATTTTTAAGCGATACCTTGTGAAACATAATGAGGTCGTTAATGATCGCCCCTATTTTTAGCAAGACGATACCGCCGACAGCATAGGTGAGCACATTGATTGCTTCAGTCAGGTAATCGACTTCGGCATCGCCACCGACTGCGGCAGCAAGAACCAAACCAAGAGCACTCGCACCTCCAGCGAACACGATTCCGAATGCAAAGTTGTCTTTCTGTGAAATCTCTTCAGTGGTATTAACGCCTGCAAGCACGCCAAGAAGAAAACGAAACATGCTAATGGCGGCAACAGCGATAACAAGATTGATGGCGATGATAACTATCATCCAAACTGAAATTTCATTAATCATTTTGGTTTCTCCCTATTATTTTCCGCCAAACGAACTACGAGATGATTGGTAGCTCGACTTGCGATAGCTTGATGTCGTTGACTTAGGTTTTGGTCTTGAAATCGATTTAGGTTGAAACCTTGTTTGTTTTCTCGCGACCGTGGCGCTTGTTTGTTTTGTTTTGGCGTATGGGCTCTTAAATGTTTGTCCGCTTTTTTTAAATTTACTGCTGGTAGTGCGTTCAATCGTTTGTTGACTGCGACGCTGGGACGGTGATGTATAGGTTGAGCGACCATAATCATGATAATAACTGTAGTCGCGACCACTGCCCCATCGGTTATAATAGATAGGCCGACTAAAAAGAGATGAAAAGAAAGCGTACTGGCCATACCAATGCCAGAACGACTGTCCTGAACTGTTCTCACTCCATTTTCCGTATTGTGGATTACCAACAAGCTGGCTGCCTGCACCAAAATCTTCAGCGTCATTAATACGCGAACTGGCTTCTTTGCTCATTGCGGCTACACGCGCGAGTCTTCCTTCTGACATATCTGCCAGGACATTGATGGGATCACTTAGCATCATGCCATAGGTATCAGGCTTGGCTGCTTCCTGAATGGCCAATAATTCCTGATAGACTCTATTGACTTGTTCGTGACCGATGGTGATTACTTCAGGGATATCTACCTTTGCATCTGAAAGGCGAATTTCAAGCCCTCTGATGATTGGGCCGTTTGTGCTTGCATCTTGAGCCAGGGCAGTGGCGAGACTGGCTGCGTCAGGATTGTGTTTTTTAATGTGTGCTGAATATTCTTTTAGGATACCGGCATTGGGGATAAGTCCTGAGTCAATATGGTTTTTCAGCCTTTCAATGAGCTTTTCAGCTGTCATTACTTCCTGACTCAACTGTTTAGTCCATTTGTCACTATCTGACGAGCAGCCAGTCAGGCATATTCCCTGACATAGAAGCACGACAAATATCAATCTAATTTTACTCATAACAACTCCTTTTTAGTTGAGATGAACGGCATCCAAAGACGCTGAATCAATGCCAGTTTTCATTGTCTCAAAACCAGTCACAATATCTGAGGGATGGCCCCTATCCGCAGATCGAATGCAGATATCAGCATCCGGAAATTCATCTGCAATAATAGTGGCAGCATCGACAGGTTTTGCATTACCACACATAAAAATATCAAATGCAGCATAACTGTTTTCTGGCCAAGTGTGCACTGTGATGTGAGATTCAGCAAGAATGAGGACGCCGGTTACTCCCCCGTGCTCTCCAAACTGATGAAAATAGTCGTAGAGAACAGTAGCGCCAGCTGCAGAAGCAGCGCGAACCATTAGTTTTTTTAACTCTTTGCTACCCATATGGGCATGTTGCCCTCTGCATTCAATCAGCAGGTGTTGACCTAAAATCACATCTGCCTCCTATGTGACGTGTATTTGATATTTTTTTAATAAATCATAAAGCGTAGGCCGTGTGACGCCCAGCAGTTTTGCTGCTGCCGAAATGTTATTGTCAGTCATTGACAGAGCACTTGAGATGGCGTTTCTTTCCGCTTCCTGTCTTACATGGCGAAGGTTTAGTGATATTTCCGTAGAGCTACTCAGTAAATCCATGTCGTTAGCTGATATGTGTTTGCTTTCACACATGATAAGAGCACGCCTGATTTTGTTCTCCATCTCGCGGACGTTGCCTGGCCAGTGATAGGATTCAATAGCCTGTATTGTTTCGTGCGTAAAACCGGTAATGCTCTTCTTTTGTTCTTCAGCCATTTGTTTGAGAAAGTGGCGGGCGATTAAGACCTTATCGGAACCCCTGTCACGCAGGGGGGGGATTTCGATAGTGATTTCGCTAATGCGGTAGTAGAGGTCTTCACGAAAACTGCCGTCTGCCACCATGGATGAGAGGTTCTTATTGGTGGCACAAACGACGCGTACATCGACAGGAATTTCATTTCGTCCACCCAGACGTTCTATCACTCTCTCTTGGAGAAATCGTAACAGCTTAGCTTGCAATGACAGGGGCATGTCTCCGATTTCATCGAGAAACAAAGAGCCTGAATTAGCAATTTCTACTTTGCCGGGTGTTTGTTTGGTGGCGCCCGTAAAGGCTCCCCTTTCATAACCGAATAATTCGCTTTCAATCAGGCTGTCAGGGATGGCTGCGCAGTTAATGGCAACAAAGCGCTTTTTTTTGCGTGGACTTAAGGAGTGAATGGCTCTAGCGAAGCGCTCTTTTCCGGTGCCACTTTCTCCTTCAAGCAGTGCGGTGGCCATGGTGGGAGCCACTTTTTCGATGGTCCTACACAGTGATAGCATTTGTTTGTCAGATGCGATGATCCCTTCGAGCGGAGAGTCGTGCTTTTGAGATTTCAGCTGTCTGTTTTGTGCTTCCAGTTTGTAAATGAGATAAGCCCGCTGTACGATCAGGTCTAGTGTGTCCGTATCAATGGGTTTGGAATAGAAATCGTAAGCACCCAATCCAATTGCTTTAATGGCATTTTCTTGATCGCCATTGCCGGTTATCACAATGATTTTTGTGTGCGGCGCAATTTTCATTAATTCTTGTACTGTCAATAAGCCCTCCGTTACCCCATCCGCATCAGGTGGCAGGCCGAGGTCTTGCAATACGACTTCCGGTTCATGCATGCGCATTTGGTCCAGAGCATCTTGCCGATCAGTGGCTTGTATGATTTCGTACTGGTCAAAGTGCCAGCGTAACTGAGTTTGTAGTCCTGGATCATCTTCAACGATGAGTAAGTTCTTTTTATTGGATTTCATAGTGATACGCTACGCAGTTTGTAAAACTTCAGTAATTTGTATGAGAGGCAGTGTAATGCAAAAGGTTGTCCCTGTATCTTCTTCGCTGAATATCTCCACATCTCCGCCTGCCTGTCGGATAAACTCTCTGGTCTGGTATGCACCAATACCCATACCTTTGCTGGATTTGGTTGAATCAAAGGGGCGAAAGAGCCGTTCACGTATAAAGTCTTGATTCATCCCGCAACCGTTATCTTCGACTTCCACGATTGCCATATCACCTTTTTTCGATAGTGAGACGTCGATAAAACCCTGGCTTTCGGTTGCTTCCTGCGCATTGCGAATCACATGGCCAAATATCATTGATAGCTGTTCAGCTGATGATTTAATGTAGAGTTCTTCCTCTGTCATGTGCAGGGATGGGCGAGGTTCGCGATTATGGCATTTTCGTGTTGCATCAAGTAATACCGTTTGTAGGCAGAGGGTTGTTTGCTTCACATCTTCATTGCCCTGCTTTAATTGATCCAGCAAGCGGCTCATGCGCTTTACTGAGTTATCAATGGTATTAATCGCGTCCTCAACAAACGCTGGGTTATCTTTGTGTTTGGTTGCGTTTTTTACCACGAGTGATTGCTGTGCAATCAGATTTTTTAAGTCGTGCATGATGAACGCTGTTAGGCGACTGTAGGCGTCAAATTGTTTTGATTCGCTGAGACTGCGGGACGTTTGTTCTGCAGCAAGAAAACTGGCAACTTGCAAGCCGGCTGTTTTCAACAAATCAAAATCTTCCCAGCTCAAGTGGCGTTTTAAGTGGGGTGTTTTTAATGCAATAAATCCGATGAGAGAATCGTGTAACATAAGTGGAATAATGAGCCATATGCTTTTAGTTTTCAGGCATGCGGGTAAATCGAGATTGGGATAGCGTTCGGGAAATTGTTGGTATTCGTCAAGAACGATAATTTTTCGAGTACTTTCCATGTAGTCTCTCAATGAGCTCTCAAAAGGCAGCTCGCTGCTTTTAGTTTCAGGTAATCCAATGTTGGCGGTGTTGATCAACAGTCTATTATCGTATTTCAACCATAGGGCAGCGCCCTCAGTTTCAAAAATATTGGACATAGCCCGTAGTGATAAGCGGTTAATGTCATTGTCGATGGATGAGCTGGTCAGTGTGTGAATTAATCGTAACCATTCTTCCCGGTAATCATAGCGGTGGCGGAATAGGTGTTTGCTGAGCAGTACTTTGAAGTGGGCCCGTGTTTTTTTGGAGGAGGTGATTATCAGAGTAGTGGCGCTGGCAGTGACGATAATTAGCGATTGGGCAAAAGAACCCCAACTGCCCCCGAGTTGACGCACGTAATATCCACCCAAGGCCATAACAAATAAAAAACTGCCGATAATGATCAGGCTGGTGCTGTAGAGAACCAGATTGCGGGAAACCTGAAATTGCAGCTTACTTTGGTTAAGACGTTGGAGGCCAAAAATAATAAGTAAGCCGGCAATGGCAGTTACACCACCCCTGGAAAGTGCAATATCGATATTAACACTGCCAATTAGTTGTATTTGAACATAAAAATAGAGGTCAAAGCCAAATAATCCAGCCAGCGCAATGTAGAGAAATCGCATACCGTCCAAGTGTTCGGGAAGTGTATTGCGGTAGGCCTGTTCCAGCAAAGTTAAGCAGATGATGATTTCAAATATGATAAGCCAGAGAAAGGTGCTTTGGCTGATAAGGTTTAGCGAATTTGTTTCGTTAAGGTAGTGATGCAAGTTGACAACAAGCAATACCATAATCCATGGTAAATGACAGCCTACGCGCAACAGTTGTTTTTTTTGGGTTTTATCCGGTAATGTCTGCAGCAATAACGCGATCCATGCTCCATTTCTGAACTGTTCGGTGCTGAGGAGCAGCAAGTCTCTTGGCCAATCATCGGGTAGTCGGCTAATGGATAGAATACACCACGCGACTGTTATGAGAGATGCGAGCCCTAAGGGTTTAGCGAGACGCGTCGTGTTGCGTTGCCAAATAGATCCCACACCGAGCAGCAAAAAAATAATGCCACCCAGAGCAAAGGCGAGAACTGCATGTGTCTGCATGTGACAATTTCACCTAACACTTAAATAAATGAGGGGAGTTCGATAGCCGATGTTACAAGCGGCCAGCAATGCAATATTATAGGATATGTCGGGATTTTTTACAGTTTGAATAGCAATTTAGCGCACAGTTTGAATTCAGATGGCTGAGTTTGCAGATTTTCTGAGGTCATTTAAGCGCTGGGCGATGGAGCCGGTGGCACGGTCAAACAGAGCGCCGCGGTCAAGTATTTTCGCCTGTCGATGCTGTAATTCATGGGCGAATTGTTTACGGCCTTTTTCCAATACTTTCGAGCCAAAGCGGTTGACGAATATATAACTGTCAGAGACGTCAATCTTGGCCATCAACTTGCAACGAATGACCCCATCTGAAGGAGTTGTAAACTCTAACCACGTGCCAATGGGCATTTTTTCTGCAGTTTTGATGTGGGAGTATTCCAGTTTGCGGTAATTTGCCTGTTGTCGTTCCACCGCTGTCATTTCTCGCCACGATTTCTCGCCTTCGGTGGTATCAACTGGCTGAGTGCTTTCAGAAGGCTGTCTGTAGGTAACTTGGTCAATAGCGTTAGAAGCAATCAGGCTATGCACTTTTTTTAGCTGTGACAAAGTATTTTGGTTATCATGGCTAGATGTGTTTGCCAGTTGAAGCAACTGTTCTATCTGTTTATATAGGGTGGGTAACAGATGGTGTAGGCGAGATTTGGATTTGTCGTCTTCATGGGGACGGCTGCACCAAATGAGGTCATCAACCAGTTGAACCGCTTCCAGCCATCCGGCGCTTTGGTCCCCTTCTTTCAGGTGGATAATGAACAGTACCTGTTTCCACTGATTTAGCAAAAACGCTACAACTGCTTTTGGTAATCGCTTATTCTGCAGACGCTCATCCAGTAGTGCCTGAATGACACTGCGGGCGTGTTGAGTGCGCGCATTGCCGATAGCTGCTTCGCTGGCTCGTTTTTCTATCAGGTTTGCTTTTCTGTCTTCTTTACGCAGGTATTCGCGGAATGTGCAAAGTTGTTCGGCGAAGATGTCTTCGTTATTGACATGGTTGTCATGTATTGTCTGGGTGATACCAACAATTTTTTCAAACAGTTTATCCTGTTGATGGCGATTAGTTTCACTAAATCCAATGCCAGCACTGGCAATTTCATTGATAAGGCACCGAGCAGGATGTTGGTTGCTATTGAAAAAAGACTTATTTTTAAGTGCGATTTTCAGTACGGGTATTTGCAATCTGCTAATAAGCGCCTGCACTTGCACGGGAATATTCCTATCATCCAAGACAAAATCAAAAAACATAGCAACCAGGTTTATTATGTCTTCGTCCAGTTGCTGAATAGACTTTGGTGCCCCTTGCTCCTGTGTAGATAGCATGATGTGCTTGATTGCATTGCGAATATCAAAATCTTGGCTGCCTACTTCCTTATTGGATTGCTGGCTGAGGGTGGCTTGAGACTGAATGTCAGAAAGCAGGTTGAGTAATTCGTTTCTAGGTAGAACGGGAGCGCTACCGTTGTAACTGGGGATCAGAGCGACTACCGATGGTGTTGCAATACCCACCGTTCGCAGTCCATCGAGCAGGTTTCTCAATTCGATCAGGCCAACGTGAGAGTCAGATGCCAGGTTCTCTGTTGTTTGATCATCGCTTTGTGCGCTGGAGTTTGAGGAGCCAGTTTGATTGCCGGTTGTGCTGCCATTCTTTTCGCTACGTAATTGAATTTTGGGCAAAACGCCTGCGTTGATTAGCATCTGATTTGCTTGCGCATAGACATTAGGTAGTTTGGCAATCACAAAGCGGTCAAATTGCTTTAGCAGGATGATTCTTGCTTTGATGTCAAGCTCAAGAATTCCAGACGCTTTGGAGAAGGCAAGGCAAATTTGTTCAGGATCCAGAGGGTTGTTCTTTTCATTGATTTGTTTGTGGTTAATCAGATAATCAAAGCGGCAGTTCAGATGGTAGAGTTCTTCTTGGCATTTTGCGCGAGCTTTGCTCACCATTCCTGAGATGGCCACCTTTTGTTCGAGTTGGTCATTTTCAATCAATGTTAGAGAGCTGGCAGTCAGTTCGTGACTCCGTGGGTCGCTCGCTCCGCTATAAGATGAGCCTAGCTCATCGTATTGCCGATCAATTTCCCTTTTAAATCCGGCGATGATGCCGCCTTTTTTCAGGCGGACTTCGCGCATAGATTCAAAATAAAGGTTTTGTTCGGAGTTGCTACTGGCTCGGCTGGACAGGTCGAAAAAGAGATCATCACAGCTGGTAAACAGATGGGTAAGCTGATTCAGGAGCACATTCACAGTGTTTTCGGCCAACTGCTTGACCGGTGCTGGCAGCTCAAAGTTGCCATGTGACTGTTTTTTGTTGAACTCCCGGCTCATCATGGGCCTTATGTAAACCTCTCATTAGGTCGCATTAGTTAGTTGTCGATCACAAACAAACAGTCTTGCTACCCTAATATCAACTTGATGATAATACGCAAATAATGGTGTTTGTGGATGACTTCAAATTACGCCAAATACAATGATCAGTAATTTATTACACAGCTACAAACGAGTCTAGCGGAATTGTATTGTGGAATCCATCTTTACAGCTTAGATTTGTTCGATTTATGAAGGGCTTGAAGGGTTGGGTGGGTATTATCGCTACATTCGTCAAAATTTTGTTCTTTTCCCTTGTTTCTTGGTTTAAGACTTGCGCTCGATGGCCAGTTTTGTGAGTCGCAAAAGAGCTTCTTTATACTGAGATGGCGGCAAAATCGATGCGTGTTCTGCGGCTAAGCGACAATGTTCTTGAGCTTGTTGGCGGGTATACTGCAAAGCCCCGCATGCTGTGACCGTTTCGATGACCTGTGTAAGAGCGCTTGCGTCTTTGTTCTCAATGGCAGCTTTCACCAACTTGGCCTGTGCGGGTGTGCCGTTTGCCATGGCATATATTAAGGGTAGGGTGGGCTTGCCTTCTGACAGGTCATCACCAATATTTTTGCCAGTTTTTTCAGGATCCCCAGTGTAATCGAGCAAATCATCCACCAATTGAAAGGCTATGCCCAGGTGCAGTCCGTATTGGTAAAGCGAATTTTCAGTGGAGGAGTCTGTTTGGGCTAATAGGGCGGCCCCTTGGGCTGCGGCTGCAAATAATACGGCGGTTTTATGCTTAATAACTTCTAGATTTTGAGCCTCACTGGTTGATGCGTCACCTGCTTTGGTCAGTTGTAATACTTCGCCTTCAGCAATGTGATTGGTCGTGTCAGAAAGGAGTCGCATGATCCTCAGGTCGGCCATATCGACTAGCATTTGGAAGGCTCGAGAGTAGATGAAATCGCCAACCAATACGCTGGGTGCGTTGCCCCACTCGGCATTGGCTGTCTTGCGGCCACGGCGCAGGCTGGAAACGTCAACCACATCATCGTGCAGTAGTGTTGCGCTATGGAGAAACTCTATGACCACAGCCAAATTAATGTGTTTATTGCTCTGGTAATTGCAGGCACCGGCAGCTAGCAGCACTAGCGTGGGCCGTAAGCGCTTGCCGCCTGCATCGATCAAGTAGTGACCGATGTTTTCAACTAAGCCAACATTGGAATGCAATTGCGAGAGAATAAGCTCGTTGACAGAGCAAAACTCATCTGAAACTAACTGGCGAATTTGCTGCATGGCGTTGAAAAGACTGGGGATTGGGAAGTTGCATGCTAGGTGCTGACTAAATAGCTGTCAAGTGAAGCACTGCTTTTCTGTTTTTTTTAAGGCACACATCAAGTTGGGCTTGATGGTGTCTAAAACTGGACAAAAAACACGACAATAATGCTTGATTGCTTTGGGTGATTTGCGTAGAATTGCCGCCCCTGAAATTACAAACCAAAACCGACTTAAACTCGAATGGGCAATCCGCAGATTCTGTAATCTGTTTGGATTGAAGTAAAAGTTAATTTAGGTTGGTGCCTGAACTTGCCCCCTTCTTAATTCCGAGAAGAAATCTTACAAGCTATTGGCAAGCAGGCTGATTATGAGTGGAGTTTACTATGTACGCGGTAATTGAGAGCGGTGGCAAGCAGCACCGGGTTGAGGAAGGGGAAACCCTTAAGCTTGAAAAATTGGATGTTGCTACGGGTGAAACCGTAGATTTTGGCAAAGTCCTAATGATTGGCGCTGGTGCTGAAGCACAAATTGGTACACCTTACGTTGAAAGTGGCAAAGTGACTGCAGAAGTGGTTTCTCATGGGCGGCATAAGAAGGTCACCATTATCAAGTTCAACCGTCGCAAGCATCATCGTAAGCAGGCGGGTCATCGCCAATGGTATACCGAAGTGAAAATCACTGGTATTAGCGCTTAGGATATAATGAGGAGATAGAGTAAATGGCTCATAAAAAGGCAGGTGGCAGTACTCGAAACGGCCGTGATTCACAATCCAAGCGTCTTGGTGTTAAATTATTTGGTGGGCAGGCGGCTAAGGCCGGCAGTATTATTGTGCGCCAGCGTGGCACGAGGTTTCACCCGGGTGATAATGTCGGTTGTGGGAAGGATCATACCCTTTTTGCAACCTCTGATGGGGTTGTAGAATTTTGCGTAAAGGGCTCAAAGAATCGCAAATATGTCAATATTGTTTCTGCCTAAGCGCAGTTACTGATATTCAAAAAGCCCTGTCGTGAGACGGGGCTTTTTTGTATGTGGGATTTGCTTGGTTGGCGCTTAGCATGGACAAGCTTTATCGCGTCACTGCATGTAAGCTTGATTAGGATTCTGATCCGGGAAATTGAGGAATAAAACGGTGGTAATAATAGAGTGAAATTTGTAGACGAAGCGCTGATATCGGTTCAAGCGGGTAATGGTGGCAGCGGCTGTTTGAGTTTTCGTCGCGAAAAATATGTGCCAAAAGGTGGCCCGGACGGCGGTGATGGAGGTGATGGCGCTAGTGTCTATCTGGTGGCCGATGAATCGCTAAATACGTTGATTGATTTCCGCTATCAGCGTCAATATCGGGCTCAGACCGGTGAGTCGGGCAAAGGTAAAAATTGTACGGGTGCCAGTGGGGAGGAGTTGGAAATCAAGGTGCCCGTGGGTACGACGGTTATTGATGAAGAGACTCTCGAATTGATTGGGGACCTGACAGAAGTCAATCAGCGCTTGTTGGTTGCTCGTGGTGGTTGGCATGGCTTGGGTAACACTCGGTTTAAGTCCAGTACTAATCGAGCGCCACGCCAGACATCAAAAGGTAGTCCAGGGGAGGCGCGTCAGTTGCGGTTGGAGCTGAAAGTGCTTGCGGATGTGGGCTTGCTAGGTATGCCGAATGCTGGTAAGTCAACGTTTATTCGCGCCGTATCAGCCGCCAGGCCGAAGGTGGCCGATTACCCTTTTACAACCCTGGTGCCGAGTTTGGGCGTGGTCAGTCTGCAGCAGCATCGTAGTTTTGTGGTGGCGGATATTCCCGGTGTTATCAAAGGGGCAGCGGAAGGTGCTGGTTTGGGCATTCGTTTTCTCAAGCATTTAACCAGAACGCGTTTGCTGTTACATCTGGTTGACGTGTGTCCCTGTGATGGGGCTGATCCGGTCAAACAGGCTACAATAATTGCGGATGAGCTGGCTGCTTTTAGTCCCACTTTGGGGCAGCGCGAACGTTGGCTTGTATTAAATAAAGTGGATTTATTGCCCGAAGCTGATCGTCAGGCTCGCTGTGTAGAGATTGTTCAGGCAATGAATTGGCAGGGGCCGTGGTATGGCGTATCGGCTATTTCTCAACAGGGAACAGACAAGCTGATGCAGCAGATTATGAGATATCTTGAGGATAGATGGGATAGAGAAGCTCAGGATGAGGAGTATGCAGAAGCAGAGAGGCATATGCTCGCGCAAATGCAGCAGGAGTCTAGAGATCAGATCAAGGCTTTGTCGGAGAAGAGGGCGCTCTCTGATGACTCAGAAGATGATGGCCCGGAGGATGATGACTGCGATGTGGATGTTGAATATGTACCTTAGAGGTCGGTTTAGATAAAGTTTGGGATGAGTAGAGCATGACTAAACGTCGCGCAGTACTTGCACAGGCCAGGCGCTGGGTTATTAAGATTGGCAGCGCATTGCTGACCAACAATGGGCAGGGTCTGGACAATAAAGCGATTGCCGCCTGGGTTGAGCAGATGGCTGCATTGCGACAGCAGGGCAATGAGATAGTGTTGGTCTCCTCCGGGTCTGTGGCTGAGGGAATGACAAGGCTGGGTTGGCGGGAGCGACCACAGGCGCTTCACGATTTGCAGGCGGCAGCAGCGGTTGGGCAGATGGGATTGATTCAGGCCTATGAGAGCGCTTTCCAGGTGTATGACCATCATACTGCTCAGATATTGCTGGTACATGATGACTTATCCAACCGTCAGCGTTATTTGAATGCGCGCAGCACCTTGCAGTCGTTGATTGGGTTCGGTGTCGTGCCTGTTGTTAATGAAAACGATACGGTTGCAACTGACGAGATTCGCTTTGGTGATAATGATACGCTGGCGGCATTGGTAGCAAATCTGATTGATGCTGATGTATTGGTGATATTAACGGATCAGCTCGGAATGTATAGCGCGGATCCGCGCACAAATCCGTCTGCACAATTGCTGAGAGAATTGCCCGCAGATGATGCGTCGTTATCTGGCATGGCAGGAAGTAGTCTTGGCAGTTTGGGGCGAGGAGGCATGGTGACCAAGGTGCAGGCTGCCCAATTGGCTGCAAGGTCGGGAACGAATACGGTGATTGTAGGAGGCTCTCTTGATGATGTTCTTGTCAGACTGGCTGCCGGAGAGGAATTGGGTACACTGCTTTACACCGATAACAAACCAATGGCTGCGCGTAAGCAGTGGCTTGCCGGGCACATGAAAACCCGAGGTGTGTTGGTGTTGGATGCGGGCGCTGTAAGAGTGCTGAAAGCCTCGGGTAAAAGTTTATTGCCGGTGGGTGTCAAATCCGCATCTGGGCGATTTCAGCGGGGTGAAATGGTCTCCTGTGTCGATGAACTGGGTAATGAAGTGGCTAGAGGATTGGTGAATTACGGCATTGGCGAGGCGACCAAGATTCTGGGTTTGAGTAGTGATAAGCTGTTGAAAGTGTTGGCTTATCAAGGTGATCCTGAGTTGATCCACAGGGATAATATGGTATTGCTGTGAGAGGTTAAAGGGGATGGCTGTACCTGATGCGCTTCGAACAGTCTACAGTTGTCTAATCGGTAATTTCAGAAACGACAAAACCGGCAGGAGCCGGTTTTTTATGTACCTGCAGATAAGCGCAGCCAATTCAAATTGGCTGCGTTCAAGGCGGGTGACTAAAGCGCTTTAATCTGACGGTGAAGTCGGCTTTTGTGACGGGCCGCTTTATTCTTGTGGATGATGCCTTTATTGGTCATCCGGTCGATAACGGGCACGGCTACAGCGTAAGCAGTCGTCGCCTGCTCTTTGTCACCTGCATCAATGGCGCTAACCACTTTTTTGAGATAAGTACGAACCATGGAACGCAGGCTCGCGTTATGTGAGCGGCACTTTTCCGCTTGTCGAGCACGTTTTTTAGCTTGTGGAGAGTTAGCCACGAATTGTTTCCCCTACCCAGTATAAATAGGCGCGCAATTATTCCCGTTTATCCCGCTCTTGTCAACTACAACCGAGCCGAGATTTCGTGTCGGTTGCGATATGGGGTGCGCGTGGAATAGGGGTATTTCGAGCGCCTAAAATCAACTCACTAAGATAAAGCGCTGAATTTCTTTGATGTTGTAATATGGTTTAATGCGGTATGTTTTTGAATTCTCTCTCTAATCATTAGGTGAGGCTAGCTTATGACATATCAAAAAGTCATCGTTTCTAAATTTGGTGGGCCGGAAGTTCTGCAGCTTGTTGAGGAGCAAGAGCTGCCTGAACCAAAAGCGAAAGAGATTCGAGTGAAAGTGCTGGCTGCTGGTACGGGGTTTACCGATACGATTATCCGTGAAGGGCAGTACGTCGATAACAAGGAGAAGCCACCTTTTGTTATTGGTTATGACTGGTTCGGTATGGTAGATAAAGTTGGCGATGATGCGAGTGAATATCAGGTGGGTGATTTTGTCGCAGACCTTTCCATGATTGGTGGCTATACCCAGTATCTTACCGTGCCTGAAGAGCAGGTTATTCCTGCACCGCAAGGGCTGGATCCTGCCGAAGCTGTCGCAATGATTTTATCCTATGGTACTGCCTATCAGATGCTGAAGCGTGTTTGCCCGATTCCAGAGGGAAGTACCTGTTTGATCCATGCCGCTGGAGGCGCAGTTGGCTCAGCGATGTGCGAACTCGGTTCTTTACTTAACATCAACATGATTGGCACAGCATCAAAAAGTAAACACGATTTGCTTAACAAATTGAATTGTCAGGCGATTGATTATAAGAATGAGGATTTTGTTCTTAAAGTATCAGAAATCACCCATGGTAAAGGTGTTGATGTTGTGTTTGATACTATTGGAGGAAAAAGCTGGTCGCGCTCCTATCGATGTTTGAAAAAAGGCGGCACCTTAATCGGGTTTGGTGCCTATCAACTGACCAGTGGTGAAGAGAAATTGCCAAGCCTGCTATTGGGGTTTTTTAAATTGTTGGTGGGATGGAAGTTGATTCCAGATGGGAAAAAGAGCTGTTTTTTTAACATCCAAAAACGCCGTGAAACACATCCCACAGAGTTTAATGAAGACATGGCGCAATTGTTTAGTTGGTTGAAGTCTGGAACGCTGAAACCGACGATTGCTGATCGCCGACCCTTGGTCGATGCCGCTGAAGTTCATGGGCAAATAGATCGCGCTGAAATTGTAGGTAAAACTGTGTTAATCCCCAATGAGTTATAGTGCTTAATCCTAAATCCGCGAGTGTTAGTTAATGGTATTTAGATAGAACTGCTATACAATGGCCGCATCAATGTTAAATAGTTGAATAGGCCAAATAAAAGGGTCGTTGATATGGCTGAACAACTACGCTGCTGGAAATGTGGGGAAGACTTGCAGGAAGTGATTCTTCCCATGTCACGTCGAGAAGAGTGCGCCCATTGTGGTGCCGATCAGCATGTATGCAAGCTTTGTACGCAGTATAATCATGCTATATCAGGGCAGTGTGGTGAAGAGCGTGCGGAGGAAGTTAGCAATAAAGAGGTTGCCAATTTTTGTGATTACTTCGAATCTTCAGACAATGCCTATCAACCCCGATCAAGCACAGAGGAAGACGATGCGAAGCGACAATTGGTAGCGTTATTTGGAGAGTCGTTGCCTGAGCAAGATACGGGTGAAGACGAAGTTCCTCAGTTGCCGGCGGATAACGCTATGAAAGAATTGGAGGATCTTTTTTCCCCGAAAAAATAAGTAAGGGCCTCGGAAATGTTTATTCTTTCCGCGGCTCTAATTCAAGCGTGCAGCACTAACGGCCCGGCGACCTCTCTTGCCTTGTCAGCTCCGTACAGTAATTCAACCAAGATAACAGCAAACTCCAGTGCAGTACCGGGTGCCTGACTGGTAATGATATTGTTATCCACGACAACACGGGCATTGGCATCGGCCATATTATCAGGCAGTTGATCGATAAACGCAGGATGACAGGTGGCCTGTTGTTTGCCCAGCAGTTGATGGGTGTTGAATACCAGGGCAGGGGACGCGCAGATGGCGCCAAGCAATTTGTTCTCATCACCTTGCTTTTGCAGTAGCTTAATGAGAAGGGAGTGGTCTCGCATACGCTCTGCTCCCTGCAAACCGCCGGGCAGAACAATCAGATCAAAGTTTTCATGTTGGCAATTTTCAATAGAGCAGTCTGCTATTAGCTTCACCCCCCGAGAAGCAATGATGTCCAGGCGTCCTTCCGGGGCAATGCTGGCAACAGTGACCTCAGCACTGGCTCGGCGCAGTACATCGATAATGCAGACAACTTCTATTTCTTCACTGCCATCGGCAATGGGCACCAGCACTTTTTTCGCTTGTTTCTTCATGGTTGTTTCCTGTCCCTCAGCCGCTATTTCGTAAGCTCCACCTGGAGCGCGAAATCGTGATATGCCATTATACGCTGAATTGTTATGTGGTAGGAGTCAGGCATGAAAATCGTCAGTGGAGGACAAACAGGCAGATAGGGCGGTACTCAATGCTGCTATGGCGCTTGGAATACCTGTCGGTGGTTTTTGCGTAAAAAAAGGAAAATTTTAGCGAAGACTTTTCGCCAAGATATCATGGTGTTGGTGGTTCCTCTGTGCCACTTTTTGAGAGCTGACAACATAACAATACTGACAGCCACCAACGCAAGTGTTGTCCATACCGATATCCACTGATTTCAGGCAACAGCACCCGTCACGAGACGGTGTTTCAGGCAGAGCAGAGAGTTGTATTGCCAGTTCATTGCCATATGAATGAAATAGATCAGCACTGCAGCATTGTGATTTTGGCAGTTTCCATTCGGGATTAGCGCATGCGCGCAACTGTATTCCATAACTGTCGGCCAGCGCGACAAGATCATCTAAAAAATTCTGCATATCAGCACTGACTAGAGGAAGATTGGGATAGCGTTTGCTGACCGTTTTATGTCGCTCTGCTTGGATTGGCCGGTAACGGACGGTGTTGTCATCCATCTTGCGAATGGTTTTCAAGTAAGGTTCGATGAAAGAGGTATTAACAACATGGGTTGCCCCTTCGAGTTCACGGGCCAGCGTCTCGAAGTTCTTTAGGTGAAATGCCCTATCCATCGTGCTGTTCAATACAATGGGGTCATAACGCCACTGAATACAATGGGAAGACGGTAAATTTTCCCTTATCGTTAGGAAATCACTGAGCACTTTTTGAGGTTTTGGAATATTGAGTTCCAAACTTGAATTGTAGCCCGTGACAGTGTACTGAAAGGCATAGGGGATTTTTTCATTACGCAGGGTTTTCAGTTGTGGTTGAAATGGGGCTGCAAACTTAGTCCAAAAGAGATAGCCGAGAACATCCTCATTACGTAATGAAGTGTTGCCAGGAACCCCAAAGGCGTTTCTGAATTCAACATAACCCGCTTCACGACGTTTTGCGAACCACTGACCAAAAAAGTGAGGGATATCCGTTCGCCGCGATGCACTGATAAGCGTAGGCATTATTAAACCTCCATCTAAGTAGTATAAAAGAGTACTCTGTTATCGCACAAAAATTAGCAAAAAGTGCAAAAAATTGTGCGGGTGCTATAGTGAAAAAATAACCTTTCCAGTGGCATGAGTGCTTATCTTATGAAATGGTTTTTTATTCTGATAGTCGTGGCAGCGGGTGTTTTTTGGTTTATAAGCAGAAAAAAATCTCTGAGTATTGCACAGCGCAGTCCAGCCAAAAAGAAAATGCCTGCTCATCAATCTAAAAATGACAAGCACCCCTTCCATGGAATTTCCATTAAATTTGACGAGAAAAATGCTTGCGATGCAGCGAAAGCTATAGCAGATAAGCGCTTTTTATCCAACGAAGCACCGCCGCTGCCTCTTCCTGATTGTGACTCCAGTAACTGTCAATGCAAATATGCCCATTATGACGATCGTCGCTTTGGTGATAGTGACCGCCGTATCACAAGCAGTCTGCAGTCGACTTTGCACAAGGCAGCAGGTCAATCAGAGCGCAGGGAAAGAAAAGGTCGACGTAAAGCTGACCGATAGAATCGCTTGTACGGCTGCTTACTTCAATTGAATCAAAAGAATAATAAAAGTTTCTATAGAGTAACTCTCTCGCAGAAAAAACTTGCACATTGTGTTGCCAGCGTGCTGAATGCACCGTGACATCTATTAATTGGGGGATGGAATTATGTCGACAGAAACCCTATCGAGCAAAACTATGTTATCCAGGCACGTAGGTTTTATTGGCCTCGGTAATATTGGCAAACCGATGGCTGCCAATATGATCAACAAGGGTTTTGAGTTGAAAGTCTACGATATAATGCCTGCACGGGTTGGTGATCTGGTGGCATCTGGGGCAGTGGGTGTGGGCAAATTGGCCGATTTTGCTGATTGTGGTCTTGTCTGTATTTGTGTGCGGGATGATAGGGATGTCGAGGAATTACTGTACGATACAGCAGGCCTTTTTTCTTGCTTGCAAAAAGAGGCCATCATTGCCGTTCACAGTACCGTGACAAGAGACAATATCCTGCGCTGGCATAATGACGCGAAGAATAAAGGGCTTTATCTAATGGATGCCCCGATTTCCGGCGGTGCAGAAGGCGCTGCAAACGGCAGCTTGTGTTATATGCTAGGTGGCGATACTGAACAAGTAGTGCGAGCAACATCAATCTTTGAACTGGCGGCAAAAAAAGTATTACATGCAGGACCAATCGGTGCTGGTATTGTATTAAAACTTGCGAATAACCTAATGACATATTCCGCTTTTACGGCAATCAGTGAGGCGATGGCTCTGCTCGATGAAAATGACGTGGCGCAGCAAACACTGTATGAAGTGGGTGAGGCTAATGGCGTGGTGACCTCACAGATGCACCGTTTTATCAGTAACCGTGAGATGTTGGCTGGGCAGTGCAGTACCGAGGATATGGAAGCATTGTTCGGCCCTTTTGCGCAGCTGGCTGAAAAAGATCTTGATCATGCGCTCGAACTGGCCGATCAGTCCGGGCTTACATTGCCGGCAACAGCGCTGGTAAGGCAGCATATTCAGAGCGTGTTTCTTAAAAAATAAAAAGGAGAAATAAATGCCACAACCAAAGCATGGGGAAGATCGTTTGCTGATCGATGGCAAGCTGCGAGCGGCAACAGGCCATCGTATCTATGACAATATTGCGCCCGCAACCGGTGATGTGATTGGCGTTGCTGCTGATGCCAATCTGGCTGACGCAGAGCAGGCACTGGTAGCGGCACGACGTGCATTTGATGAGACCGACTGGAGCTGCGACCACCGTTTTCGACTGCACTGTTTAAAACAGTTTGAGCAGGGTATGCTGAACAGTCTTCAGGATTTACAAGATGCTGTAGTAGCAGAAGCAGGCTCCACGCGCCACAATGCCAATGGCCCCCAGGCAGCAGGGCCCGTTAGCATGGTGGGTTGGACGCTGGACTATCTTGAAAAGTTTGAATGGCAAAGAGATCTTGGGAACTATACGGTAGAGTCCTTGGGGATGACCAGTCGGCGCATTGTGTGCAAAGAAGCCGCCGGTGTGGTCGCAGCGATTACGCCCTGGAATTTCCCCATTCAAATCATCCTCGCCAAAATTATCCCGGCGTTGGCAGCGGGCTGTACCGTGATATTGAAATCGGCACCGGATACACCCTGGACAGCGGCCTTGCTGGGACGCATCGTGAAAGAACAAACGGATATCCCGCCCGGTGTCTTTAACGTGCTAACCGCCAGCGATCCGGCAGACATTGGTGAGCTGTTAACAAGTGATCCGCGTGTTGATCTGGTGTCTTTTACCGGCTCAACCGCTGTGGGCAAACGCGTCATGGCCAATTGTGCGGCTACGGTAAAACGCGTGTTTCTCGAACTGGGAGGTAAATCGCCCAATCTGATTCTCGATGATGCGGATTTTTCCAGTGCACTGCTGAGCTGTATTGCTGTGTGTTATCACGCCGGTCAGGGCTGTGTGATTGCAACGCGACTGCTGGTCCCCCGGCAGCGATTGGCAGAAACTGAGGAGTTGCTAAAAACCTATCTGGGTTTTATCACCTGCGGTGATTCCGAAGCCGAGGGGGCGATTATGGGACCGTTGATCAGTGAAAAACAAAGACAGCGTGTACTGGGATTTATCGAGCGAGGTAAGGCTGAAGGTGCTCGTCTGGTGCTGGGTGGTGGAATACCTGAAAACCGCGACAAAGGCTTTTATGTTGAACCGACCATTTTTGTTGATGAGGGCGCCAAAACCTGTGTCTCGCGTGAAGAGATATTTGGTCCCGTACTGACAATCATCCCCTACGAGGATGAAGCAGAAGCGATTCGCATCGCCAATGATTCCGTGTATGGTCTTGGCGCTGCTGTGGTGTCTGCTGATGAAGAGCGCGCACTGCGAGTTGCCAAATCTATTCGTGCTGGCATTGTCAATGTCAATGGGGGGAATTTTCTATCACCCGACGCACCCTTTGGCGGCTATAAACAAAGCGGCGTAGGGCGTGAAATGGGTGCGGAAGGTTTTGAAGAATATCTAGAAACAAAAACGATAGCGATTGGTGTTTAGCTTCTCTCCCTCACCCTGCCCCTCTCCCGCCAGCGGGTGAGGGGCAGGGTGAGGGGAGCATCAACAAACAACAGTAGGATCTCATTATGAATTTTAAAGGGAAAGTAGTCATCGTTACCGGCGCAGGCGGTGGCATAGGCGAAGGTTATGCAAAAGACTTTGCAGCAGCAGGTATGCAAGTGGTCGTTGCCGAACTGGATGCAGAACAAGGTCAGCGTGTTGCCAATGAAATCAATGCCAGCGGCGGTCAGGCGCTCTTCGTGCAGACTGATGTCGCCGATGAAGCCTCAGCAAAAGCCTGTGCAGCAAGCACGGCTGAACATTTTGGTGGTATTGACTACCTGGTCAATAACGCCGCGATTTTCGGTGATATGCAGATCAAAGGGTATATGGATGTTGATCTGGATTATCTGGAAAAGTTTATGCGCGTTAACGCGCATGGTTGTTTGATTATGACCCGTGCAGTCGTCCCCTACATGGACAAGCGCGCAGGTGGCGCCATTGTGAATCAATCCTCCACAGCCGCGTGGATGAATATCGGTTTTTATGGCGTGGCCAAACTGGCAATGAATGGCATTACCTGCTCCCTGGCTAACGAGCTTGGCTGGCGAAAAATTCGTGTTAACGCCATTGCGCCCGGTCCCACGGAAACGCAAGCGTTACGCAAAACAGCAGGTGATTACGCCGATGAGCTAGCCAAGTCCATGCCTGTCTCACGACTGGGAACACCGCAGGATCTTGCAGAAGCGGCAAAGTTTTTACTATCGGATGAAGCATCGTGGGTCACCGGACATATTATGAATGTGGATGGCGGTCAATACATGCGTGTCTAACAGGCAGTAACGATATTCTGCCAAGACAGAAGGAATAATAAAGATGAGCAAACGAGAAAAAGGCATAGACATGTTCAACACCGTCTATTGCGGTGATCTGCCTCAACCACCGGCAGAGGGGGAAGACAGGTTTTTTGACCACATGTTAGAAACGCTGTTTGGCGAACTGTGGGCAAACAGCAGTCTTGCGATAGAGCAGCGTCGCTTGCTGTTGCTGGGTGCCATCATCGCTCAGGGAGAAGAAATGACTTTCAGTATTCAAGCGCGTTCAGCGATGAAAAGGGGAGAATTGACTTACGAGCAACTGGAAGAAATCATACTGTTTATGACACAATATGTCGGTTATCCAAAAGCGTCGCGACTGCGATTGGCATTGCTTGGTATGAAAAAAGAATTTGTGGAATAATCGACATGAAAAGGTATTGGCTACGAATAGTGCTTCGTTAAGCTCTACGGCTGTATAAATAACCGTTGTAGGGTGCAATAAGCCTGCGCATTGCGCCATTCATATCGCATACACATTATTTTCGTTCGTACCTTCTGTAAACTGAAACTGTCCCCACTGAGATAGAAACATGATCAAGATTGGCCAGACCTGCAAACTGAATGTAGCAAGAATTGTGGACAAGGGGGCTTTTTTAGATGCTCAAAATCTAGGAGAAGTGTTTTTGCCAAGCCGGCATGCACCATCTGAACTTGCTAAAGACGATTCTGTACAAGTTTTTCTCTATCTGGACTCTGAAGATCGGCCAGTGGCAACCACGCAAACACCCAAGTCCAAGGTGGGTGAGTTTGCCTATTTACGCGTTGTGGCTACCAGTAATGTTGGCGCCTTTTTAGATTGGGGTTTGGAGAAAGATGTACTGGTACCTTTTGCAGAACAGCACCGACCCATGGAAGTTGGGCATTCCTATTTAGTATTTTTGTATATTGATAAAGTGGACGGACGCGTAGTCGCGTCATCAAAAATTGACAAGTTTCTTGATGACGAAAAACCGCATAATTTTAAGCAGCAACAGATCGTTGATCTAATTATCGCTAACAGCACGGAGCTGGGTTACAAAGCTATTATTAACAACAGCCACTGGGGCGTGCTCTATAAAAATGAAGTATTCCAGCGAGTAAGCTTTGGTCAAAGCACAAAAGGCTTTATTAAACGCATTCGCCCGGATGGAAAAATTGATTTAAGTCTGCAGGGTGGCCAGGAAACTCGCGACAAATACTCAGGGATGATTATGGACTACTTAAAAAAACACGATGGGTTTGCACCGGTGCACGATAAGTCAGATCCTCAATTGATTTCAGATTTATTCGGCATGAGCAAAGGCGCATTTAAAAAGGCGATTGGCGGTTTATATAAGAAGAGGATTATTCGGATTGAAAAGGATGGTATTTATCTAATTGAAAAGTGATTTGGTGTGATTTGAATATCGATGAGTAGGTGAGGTGGTACTCTGGTAGTGGTCCTGATCTGTCTTTGCGGCGACCCATTTTTGTCGGTGCTAAATTACCACAATCTGGCGACATCAAAGGTGTTATGACCGAGGACCACGGCATCTAATGCTATTCTCAATAGAGTCGTTAAGGCATCGCGCCCGTAGCAATATTAGTTTTTACTCTGACCCCAAATTATAACCCCAAATTATAACCCCAAATTATAGATGAGAAAGAAACTGTTCAATTTCCGACGCACCCATCCCGCGAGGACTTTGTTTACTATGGAAACAGATAAATCGCCAAACCCATTGGACATAGGTTTGTTCTGTTTTGTAGGCCTAGTTTTCAGAGCGCATAAAAATCCGAAATTGCTCAATAAAACCTTTGGCATATGGGGAAACGGGAATAGGGATATCGTCCATAATATAAGCTCTCCTTAAGATGCTGGTGTTACATACAGTATGTGGCAGAGGGTGCCGCTGTCAATCGATATTGAAAGAAATTTTAGCTC
>PIVM01001029.1 GCA_003353945.1 Gammaproteobacteria bacterium | reverse complement strand
ACACTGAGTGCGGGCAGACCTTGCGCCTGACGCCGTTGGGCCAGTCCGTCCAGATAGGCGTTGGCGGCAGCATAATTGCTCTGGCTGGCTGATCCCAGTAACGACGCCACCGATGAGTACAGCACAAAGAAATCCAATGTCATCTCTCGCGTCGCTTCGTGCAGATAATGGCCGCCCAGCACTTTGGGTTTGAGCACATGTTCAAAACGCTGCCAATTCTGCTCGCTCAGAACACCGTCGTCGAGCACGCCGGCGGCATGGATTACGCCTCGCAATGGTAAGTCAGCCTTTTCATTGGCTCTCTGGATCAATTTGCTTACGTCAGCCTGGTTGGCGACATCGGCCAGGAGCACCTCTATGATCGCACCCTGGTCGCGCAATTCCTCAAGGTCGCTTTGTGTCGCCTCACCTGGTGGCCGCCTGCTGCTGAGCACGATTCGTTTTGCGCCCTGTTCCACCAGCCACGCCGCTGCCTCCATCCCCAAAGCACCAAGACCTCCGCTAATGAGATAGCTGCCCTGCGAACGAACCGACACCTCTGCTGGGGGCATCAGTACCAATTTGCCGATGTGGCGCGCCTGCAGCATGAATCGAAAGGCGCTCTCGGCCTG
>PIVM01001028.1 GCA_003353945.1 Gammaproteobacteria bacterium | reverse complement strand
CAGATTAACCCTGAACCCATGTTGAAATACTTAACACCTTCTTTTTTCTTTTCCTCAACTTGTTTATTTGAAAAAGCAAAAAATGCTCCCAAAGTTTCAAATAATTTTGTTGTTTCTTTGTCTGTATAATAATTTAAGCTGTACATAATTGTAAGTTTTTAAAATTGATTGATAATTTATTAAAAGCCTTTTTAGATCATGCTTAGGATTTTATTAAATTAATTGCAACACTCTTTGTTTAGTTCTTTTACAAATTTTTCCATACCCCAAGAATGAGCATCATGTTCGCAATTAAATTCTTTTTGATAATTGTTAAATCCAAAGTAACATACAACCGTAAAAGTACCGTCTAAATTTGTTTCAACATCTACTACTTCTGTTTTTGTTTCTACTATTGTATTAATTTGATTATTCATAATTGTAAAATTTAAAGATTAATAATTGATTTGTTATTTAATTATACCCAAATATATAAAAAAGGTTTTACATTTTGTAAAACTTTTTAAATTATTTTACAATTACTTTTATTTTTATGACCTTGCAAACTGTTTTGTGTTTCAAATTCCTTTCCACAACCTGCACAAGTAAACCTACTTTTATACTTCATTAAT
>PIVM01000351.1 GCA_003353945.1 Gammaproteobacteria bacterium | reverse complement strand
GGAGAGTTCGATTGAGTAGTTTCCTAGGTTTTGTAACATCTGTATAAATAATTCACTATCCTTGTACAGCACCAACTTCCGTTGAGGTCTACTCTCCTGCACACCTAATTCTGCATTCTTTCTTTCGTTTTTGTCACTTGCATAATCACTATCAACATATGCTTCAAGCTCCATCTTCCGTTCGTTATCATAGGTAATTCCCAATGTTTTCGTACCTATGAGATATTGCATCACTCGATACATGTTGTCCATGTGTAATTTTCTTGCATTGTCCATGTACCTTGATAGTAATCTCACAGCATTTGCAGTGTCCGGTCGCGTATTCTTCATCGCATATAGTAGCGTTCCTACCCCAGACTTTTATTCTTTAAGATCCACATTCTCAAGAATATCATCTTTATCCTCTTGCGGTTCATTACCAACCTTACCCGGAGTCTCAATAGCTTTAACTGCCTCTACCCTATAGTTCATTTGAATATTTTGGATGTATTCCGTTTGGTGAATTTTAAGCGTGCCTCGGTCCCTGTCCCTTGAGATCATATATCCCAGATATCTTTTCGCATCACCTATTCTCTTGACTTTGAATGCTTTCTCAATCCCTTGGATTGTCTCTTCCACATCCTCTTCTTTGCCTGCAATTAGGCAATCATCCACATAAATAGTGATGATCAGGATTACTTCACCTTGATTCGACTTTGTCATCAGGCATGGGTCTGTCCAGCTTCTTTTGTAGCCCAATGTCTCAAGCTGTTTAGTGAAAGTCGTCATCCATGCTTTTGGTGCTTGAACCAATCCATAAAGAGCTCGATTGAGCTTGAGAACTTTCCCTTCTTCCATGTCATATCCTTTCGGTCGCTTTAGGTACACGTCTTCTTTGAGCTTGGCGTTCAGGAAAGCTTTTTCCACATCAATCTGTTTAACTTCCCATCCTTTGTAATTAGCCAATGATAGTAGTATTCGTATCGTAGAGTCTGCAGCCACCGGTGAGTAGGTTTCTGTAAAATCAACCCCAGGTCGTTGGTAGCGCCCTAGGACAACCAGTCTAGCTTTGTACTTTATGTCTCCATTGTTATGCTTTACCGTGAAAACCCATCTGGTTCCCAATGTCTTCATACCTGAAGGTACATCTTTTTCATTCATTTCCATCCAAACTTTCCGATCCTTGATGCTCTCCAACTCTTCTTTTATAGCTTCTATCCAATTTGGATTCTCTAGTGCCTTCTCATAAGAGTTGACTTTCTCAATTGCTTCGTAGGCCTCTGCAGACAAGGATTGGAGCTGTTCCAGTGGCGCTGCTTTGCCATGACGTTTAGGTCTAGCCTCCCTACTCTCCACATTAATGTGGGGAATCTCTGGTGGGTGCTCCCAATCCGCATCTTCTGATTTAGAGCCATCATTGTCGTGCTTCACTATGTTTCAGTGCTGAATTCATCCCAGACTACATCTCGACTCAGTAGGATCTTCTGAGTTTCAGGGTTATAGAATCTGTAACAATCATTGGCGTGCTTATCTGCATATCCCACCATGATGCACTTTTTCGCTCGGCGATCCAATTTTCCTTTCATTCTTCTGTCCGTTACATACGCTATAGCACCAAATTTTCGCAAATATAACATCACAGATGGTATCTTATTGTGCAGTTTCTGATAACTGCTTATGTTTCCTTCGTTCGCCCTACACGCTACCAGATTAGTTAATAGTGTTGCTGTGGACATACATTCTGCCCAGAGAAGACCCTTCTCTTTTGGTGTGAAATTTGCACTCTCCATCATGGCAACTCCTCTTTGTCTCACTGTTGTAAAGCTCCTTTCAACCACCCCATTTTGTTGCGGTGTATACGGGGCCGTTATCTCCAGTTTAACTCCATATTTGTTGCACAGTTTCTCCAGTATCGAATTTTCCCCAGCATTATCACACCTTAGGTATTCTACCTTATGTTTACTGGTAGCAGTATGTAAGAACTCATCTACCGTTTCACGAAGGTTACTTTTATATTCCTTAAAGTAGCTCCATCGATAGCGAGTTGCATCATCCACTATCATTATCCAGGCTTTTGAACCACCAAGGCTCCTTTGCTGGAATGTGGATATATCCACAAACAATCTTTCAAATGGCACTGTAGCTCTCACGGCTGTCCATTTTTTCACGGGTTTCTGATGCGCTTTTCCATATGCGCAACCTTCACAGGTATCCATCTTTCCCGTAAGACTTATACCATTTTCTTTGGCAGTTTCCCGAGTATTGGCTTCTGATGGATGTCCAAGTCGTTGATGAAACCAATTTACATCAACCGAGCTTCCTGATTCTGATATATATGCTGCCTTCAGTGGAATTCTGATGCACCTCATTTGATAGAGGTTCGTCTCATTTGATCTGGTAAACAGTGGCCATGGACCCCACTCCGGTCCACCTACATTGATCCTGTCTCCCTGTAGACTCACCTTTATCTTCTCATTTTTTGTCACATGGGATAAGCTGAAAAGGTTAGTATTCAGCTCTGGAATGTATAGTACTTCTTTCAGGA
>PIVM01001027.1 GCA_003353945.1 Gammaproteobacteria bacterium | reverse complement strand
GGATTGGGTATGGGGGTCCCAAACGGTTGAGCAATATTCAACTTTGGGTCTGACTAAGGTATTATATGCTCTCTCCTTCACGTCAGTTCTGTTTGTCTGCAGATTACGCCTAAGTACACCAAGTGTACTGTTTGCCTTGGCGATGATGGAATCAATGTGTTTGTTCCAGGACAGGTCCTTTGATATGCTTACACCCAGATAGGTTGTGGCGTCTTCACTTTCGAGCGTGTGGCCCAACAGGGTGTATGCGTGGACTACAGGGGTTCGGGATTTTGTTACTCTCATTGTCTTGCATTTTGTTGGATTGAGTTCCATGAGCCAATCCGCCACCCATTTTTCCAGAATTTTTAGGTCATTTTGTAGGTCGTGAGCATCCCTTGCGGATTTTACAGCTCTGTAGATGATACAGTCATCAGCGAACAATCTCACACCTGATGTCATTCCCTCTGGAAGATCATTAACATAGATTAGGAACAGGATTGGACCAAGGACGGACCCTTGGGGGACACCAGATTCAACAGGGGCTGAGCGAGACTGTGCCCCAGGCAACACCACTTGTTGTGTGCGGTTGCTGAGGAAGGCTTCTATCCATTTCAGGGTTTGACCTTTTAT
>PIVM01001026.1 GCA_003353945.1 Gammaproteobacteria bacterium | reverse complement strand
AATACCAACAACGTCGTGGACAATGTTCATTTTTATTCAATAACAGAATCCGTTGCTGCACAGAATTACTTTTATAAAAACTATTAATTAACTTTGTAATAAATATTCTGTACTCCATATTTGGATGGTTTATATTCAAAAACATATCATTTACAAATGTATTGTATTCGTATTGTTTGTTGTTTGAGTGTTGGTTGAATTTATGTGTACCAACCAAGAGCTCATCAAAACAAATAAATTCTAAATTATTATTCTTTGATATTCCATGCACATTCATGGATAATTCGATATCATTTAAGTTATCATATTGTTCCCATATCCATTCATTTGATCATATCTATATATGATCACATGACTACATATATGTGTACATAGAAATTTGGTCATATCTATATATGATCACATGACTACATATATCCGTACATAGAAATTTTGATCATATCAATATATGATATGATCACACGACTACATATGTGTGTACATAGAAATTTTGGTCATATCTATATATGATCACATGACTACATATATCCGTACATAGAAATTTGGTCATATCTATATATGATCACATGACTACATATATCCGTACATGACACATCACCACAAAAAATCATAC
>PIVM01001025.1 GCA_003353945.1 Gammaproteobacteria bacterium | reverse complement strand
CCATTTTCTGCAACATAAGCAATATTATCAGAAGGATTTGAGAAAATGGAGCTTTGAAGTGATTTCACCCTACTTGCTAATTCATCAAGCGCAGCTTTTACTTCAGTAGGCAGAACATCCCAATCTAAAGCATTAAGCGCAGCAAAAGAAACAGAAAAAGCCGTTCTTGGGTCATCCAAAAAATTGAAATACGAATCTTTTAAGTCCTCTAAGATCACAGAACTTTCATCTAAAATCTGTTTTAATTGCGCTCCTGTAATCTCTTTGTTATTATTGCTTGTAATGTAAAGAGTTATATTAGCAGTATAAGCATCTATTAACGCTTGTATTGCAGCCTTATTTGTTATTGCCATTATTGTACGTTTCGTTTTACGTTATTTTGTATTCGCTCTTCTAATGTAAAGACAAAAGAAGCAAGGCTATTAGTTTTATAATTACCTTTGAAATCTGTTATTTCTGTAAATAATACAGGAAAATCAACATACTGTTTCTAAGAAAACGGATCGTAATTTGTTATTAAAGCATTGTTTGCTAATACTCCATTTTTTACAAATAAATCTCCAATTTTTGAAGGTATAAAATAAGTTTCTACTTCAAAATTTTCTATTGCTTT
>PIVM01001024.1 GCA_003353945.1 Gammaproteobacteria bacterium | reverse complement strand
CTGGAAGAAGTGAATCATTGAGTATGTTGGTCACACTCATCACAGGGCATTTCACAACATTTCTGTGTTCTGCCAATGCATCCTCATCTTTAACCAGCAGTACCTTCAACCCCGCATCCTCCGTGATCAGTTCAATTCTAGCAGCAGGATAGCTTGGATCAAGTGGTACATACGCTCCACCAGACATGAGAACACCTGCATGAGAACAAGTCATTCTATCAGTGGTCTTACTTTCCTCCAATATGCAAGTTTGAGAAGGCCCTACGTACCGTAGATGGACGCAATTGCCTCAGCCGAGTCGTTGGTCATAAACAGGCCCACCGTAGAGTCACCTTCAACCCCCAGCATGCTCATTTGTCTTGCTACTTTCTCTGCCATGCTTCGGAGCTTCTCATACGAAATAATCCGCTTCAGACCTCCGTACTCAACCAGAGCTATTGCATTTGGATTTGCCTCCGCTTGATCCAGGAAAAACTCGTGCACCAGCCACCCAGGCTTAGGGTAAGGTACAGATGTTTTGTTCCACTCCACTAACTGCCTCTGTTGCTCAGCCTGAGTGAGGATGGGAAGTTCCCACACTACTTTGTGTGGGTTTTCCACTGCCATCTCCAGCA
>PIVM01000148.1 GCA_003353945.1 Gammaproteobacteria bacterium | reverse complement strand
TGTTTATATATCATCTAGATGCTTGGAAACAAAAACCCTACAAGGCTTCATTATAAGCTCTATTTATAGCGCTTTGAATTGCCAATTACGAGGAAAGAATCAATGAGACGCTGCACTAGGAAGCCAATGGCGTGTCCAATATGGAAAAGTGCAGGAACTCGCTGCGCAAACCTTCGAGTCATTTGGCAAGGCATTGAAGCAGGTTAATTCTGTCTATCCCCTGACCAAGGTCTATTTGACGGACATCAACTTTGCGATTACTTTAAGATAATCAGATTATTCCAACGCAGGTATAAAAATGAGCAACGAAGACACCACTGACAACAAAGTTGTCTACGACACAGCAGACAAGTTCATAAATATCGCCAATGAACTCAGCCAAGACGATAACAGCGGAACAGTCGGTTCAGCACTTCGCCTTGCGGCTGCTCGCTACAGTGCTTTTGAATCGACTCTTCTAACAAAGGAGCTAGCAAAAGACCGAGACAAAATGATAGAAATGTTCTTAAAGGATTTCCGTCAGCTATTGAGTCATAATATCGACCTTTATGCTGAACATCAAAAAAAATAATTGAGCGCTTATAATGACTGGCGGCGGCCTCAACCGCGACAACCGATTGCCAGTCGCCTGCTGTTTATAGTAAATTGGGCGAAATATAGGTATACCCCCGCAAGCAAAAAATGTGTCCCCGTTTCAAGGAGGAATCATGTCCCATAAATTTATCGAAGTAACCACAGACCACCCCACGACCGAAGAGCTCTATACGCTGCTGTTGCAGATCTAGCATATCGTGCAGGTTCAGCCGGAAGTCAGGGTTAAGACCGAGCCGCAACACGATCCCTTGGCTATCGTCGTCATGACGTCTGGCGAAACCCTGACATTGAAAAACACCTACAAGAGCCTGGTCAAACAGTTTGATGAGCTAAATATGGTCATGCGCTAACGAACACAGTCAAAAGGTTTTATGAAATGGCGACCTCAGTATGGGCCATTTTCCACAAGGCGCACAAAGGGGTCGGCGTTAAATTGCTGTTGGATTTATACAGGTATTGATTCATAAATAGGCTCACCCGGTTGGAAACACTGTAATCCAAACTCGGTTTTATCGCCATAAAGTGCATGTTATTTCACATCGCAACTAGATCTTTCACTTTCATTACCATTTAGTATTTGCCATAAGCCAGCAAGAGACAGAAAATTGCATCAAGAATAATAAGGGAGGGAGGGAACCTTAATGATAGAACATCACCTAAACCAGCAACAGATGATTACGGTAATTTCGGTAATCGCTAACGAATATGAAAACAGTGATTTACCTGACGAACAAAAACTAAAACGCATATCGAACAAGTTAACTGATCTGTGCATTGACACTTCCGACATCCAGGCGATGTACATGCTCTACGTTCTTTCGTGGAGTGCAAAGCGAGCTCTCACATTTGATGATATACCTATATTTAGTTGCCCGCTCTGGCAAGATACCTGTCACCTCAACTGACTCAATTCGCAAAATCAAACCGCTTTAACTCGTCCTTACGGTAGACTCACATTTTGCCCTTTTGAGGGGCTCACCCGTTTAAGCCATCAGCTTTGCTCCTGGTCAATTGAACTTAGGTCGGTGTTATCCCATTTCGAATAGGGAAATCAAATCAATTGAACAGTTTTCTTAATAAGTTGCGGGGTGTGATGCTGGATGTTCAACAGGCTGTGGATAGTGTGGCCACCGCTTCAAATCAGGTCAGTGCTACAGCTCAAACTTTGACTCAAAGCGCCAGTGATATGTCATAGCACCTAATTTATATTTCATAGCAGACGTTTATCCAAGGTTTAGTGATGATGACATTGTTAGGGCCGCGGAAAAAATAAATTATCCAATTACGCTTGCTTCCTGCTCCCTCACCTTCGTTGTTAAAATGCTTACATATTCCAATATACCCAAAACGTTGCACGGGGCAGGCTCTGCTCCCATTTGAACGCCTCGGTGAGAAAGCATGATTCTGCGCCTAATTGGATAATTTATTATTTCCGAGGCCCTTAAGTCCAGGGTACTGCCTACAGACTCTGCTTGAGGAACAACTCTTAAGCACCACGAGAAGGTGTATGCTTATTCCGCATATTCACGTCTACCTTTATGAATTTCTGGAATGAAATGGATCGAACTATGGATCAAGGTAATAAAAATACTGTTATCCTTAGTCACGAATAATCTCAAGTTGACATACAACTGATGTAAATCTTTACTTAACAGATTCAAGGAGATGTTATGGCATATGAAAACGTGCATTAACAAAAACAAGAAACAATACTGCCATACTAGGGCCATCTATAGTCTGGCTCTTTTACCACTCTTATGTGGAAACCCTTCTAATGCCACTGAAATTTCGCTATATGATCTCACCCTAGAGGAACTTATAAATATCAAAGTCAACGTCGCTTCGGTGAAAACTGAAACCATTCCAGAAACCCCCGCCATTGTCAGTCGCTACAACCTAGATGATGTTCAGCGAATGGGGATCAATCGTCTGGAGGATCTATTGACACTAATCCCAGGTGTTGTCGTTAAGCAGGGTCTCACGGGTTATCCTGTTGTTATCATGCGCGGCATTACCCATTTTACCAATCAAAAAATCCTGTTTCTATTAGATGACGTACCTTACTGGGATTCCAAGAATGGCAACTTTCCTATACGCGGAATCCCAATTGAAGCTATAAGCCATGTTGAGGTAATTCGCGGCCCAGGCGCCATTTACTACGGCACCAACGCAACCACCGGTGTGATTAAAGTTACCACCAAAGAAGGTTCTAATAATATCGCCACACTAGGTATTGGCAGCAATGGTTTGCGCCATAGCAGCGCTTACGTAGAACACGAGTTTGCAGAAGACATTCGACTGCATTTTTCCTATGAAGCACGACGTGAAGATGGTTATAACGGAGAACTAAACAACTTGCTGGTCTTTGACCAGTTCCGTTTTTTAGCCGAAGACTTATTAGGTGAGCCAACAATCCCCACCTCAGGCACTATCTCCATCAAAGATGAAAAAGACGCTTACTGGTTAAAACTTCAAATTCATAACTTTCACCTTAATGCGCACTACTTTGAAAATAATTACGCGCAAATTGACGGTATCCTTGCGCCTTTTAATCATTCCCATACCAAGTATAAAGGTGGTTTGTTTCATTTGGATTATCGATGGCAGAGTGACAAGCTCACGACTAGATTTTTTACCGACTACAGCCACTTTGAAGATAAGGGCCAAGCCCTGCATGCCCTCGGTCAGAATATTACCTTCTTCGGTGGCGGCAGCAGTGGTACTGCCATTTTTGAGGAGCTAGACCCAGCTGACGCTTTTCGCTGGCGCGGTGCTAGCAATGTAAATTACGAAGTGAACACAAAGCTCTCAGTGTTCGGTGGCGTAGAATATGAACGCCGCTCAGCCGCTGACAGCCTTGTCAGGGTGCAAGGTATGCCAACAGCGGCTTCTGACTTTCTCGCTACCATTGGTCTGCCTGACCTGGCTACGGAACCCTTTTCCATTGAGGATCATGGTAAGGTCACTGAAAAATCTTTGTACGCTCAGGTTGATTACAGGGTAGATCGTTGGCGTTTTTTGCTGGGTGCACGACATACCGATAACAGCAGTTGGGATAGCACCACCACGCCAAGACTTTCTACAGTGTTAACGCTTGGTGACAATCAATCCATCAAACTGCTTCACTCAGTGGGTTTTAATACACCAAGCTTGGGAACGAGCGAGGTGGTTCAAGTAGGTGCTGCTGTGGCTAATCCCAGTCTGGAAACTGAAGAGATAAAAACAACAGACCTGGCATATACTTACAGCGATGACCAATCCCTGTTTGTAGCCAATCTATACTATTTTGAAACCGACGGATTGGTGCAGAATGTGTTTGCGTCATCAACACCAGAGGATATTGACATTAACTTAAACCTGGATGTTCACCGTTGGGGCATGGAGCTGGATTATCAGTACGCACAAACGAACTGGATGCTCTTCTCCAACCTCTCTTATCACCATCAGGGTAACAGATCAGACCACAACGAAGATATTATTTATAGCACCATTGCTGATTTTACTCAGCAAATTGGTGATTTCACTGCTGCTGTAGCACCCCGTTATACCGGTGTGATAGGAGGGCATTATACCGTTGCAGATAAACACATTTTGGGAACATCCTGGCGTTATATTGGAGCAATGAAAGGTTCGGATGCTGTGCGATTACTGAATCTTAATTACAGTTTTCAATACAATAAGCAGCTGGAACTTTATGCAGTAATTACCAACAGCCTAGATGAAAAAATTATCCACCCAGACGACAGTATTGCCCCCATAGAACTGCCCGGTGGTGACGGTCGTGGCTGGATTAGTGGTATCAAAATTCACTTTTAGCAGTGTTCAAAAATCTGTGTCATTCCCTTAAAATTAATGCAATAGCATTAAGGAGTGAAACATGTCCAAACCGTCTAATTTCGAAGAAGCGCTCGAGCAGGTATACTATTCGGTAGCAGCCTGATGTGCGTGCTGTGAGTGCAGGAGTAAAAGCGGCCCTGAGGCCGCCCATTACCTTTGGTAGTCATCGGCTCCTCAGCCTGTACCACGAGGAAATTGTATCACATTATTTTTGTGAAAATACTTTAGGGGTTTGGGGACTAGTCCCCAATGGCGTCAGCCATAAAATGGATTTTTAAAACGCCTGAAAAAAAGTGTCCGTAAAAGTCTTGCCATATCAATGGGTGGTCCAATGTCATTAACTTAAGCCATCTGTAGAGTGCAATGCGCTACGCTTATTGCACTCTACAGATACCCGAATCCCTCTTATATTAATGGCATTGATGCGCACCAAACCACCTTTTAGAACATCACACTATCACTCAGTACCCTGATTCAACCACGCAGGACTGATTTTCATAGGCTTTATAACAAACCCGGTTCCGTCCCCCACGCTTGGCATCGTAAACAGCATTATCCGCGCTGGCTACGAGCCGCTCCCCTGCCCAGGCATCCGATTCAACCACCGTGGTTTGCGGATACCAGGTCGACACACCAATCGACAGGGTCACTTTGAACGGCGCGCTGCTGTCATAACAGATTTGCTTGATCTCGGCCATCTGACGCACCCGCTCAGCAATACTGACCGCTGTTTCACGCCCACAGTCAGGCAGCAGCGCGGCAAATTCCTCACCACCATAGCGTGCCAGATGATCTGTTTGTCGCAACTGTTTTGAAATCAGTTGGGCGATGCTTTTCAATGCCACATCACCGGCTTGGTGACCATAATTGTCATTAACCTGTTTAAAATGATCGGCGTCGATAAACAAACAGGATAATGGTTTCAAGGTACGTGACGCCCGAGACAATTCCTTGCTTAGATCCTCATCAAAGGAGCGGCGATTTTTCACACGCGTGAGCATATCAATTAAACTCAAACGACGAATATGCTCCTGATTGATGCAGTTCTCCAGACAGACTGCAATAATCGAAGCCAATCTGGACATAAAGTCGACCGCTTTATCGGGCGTAAAGCGATCTCGGGATACACTGCCAAAATGCAGGCTGCCAATAATCTGGTCATCCCGCAGCAAAGGCAGCATTGCGCAAGATTCAACCACTGGCACCCAGGGAAACCATCGTGCCTTTTCCATCTCTTGCAGTGGTTTTAGCTGAGGTGACACTTCATTGCCATACAGCTTTTTGAAAAGCTCGGGGTGACTAATGAATTCCAGCACGCCCTCAAATTCCTGCAACTGCTCATACTCTAAAAGTTTCTTGGTCGCACCTTCTGGATCGAGTAACAATAATCGACACGAAGCCAATTCAAAATGGGACTGGGCACCAAATAAGAGTTTAATAAACAGTGAATGAAGACTACGACAGGAGAGCAATTCCAATTCAAAATGCTGAAAATACTCCAGTATCCGCTGGTTTTCCTTGGCTTTTGACACTAGCTCCCTAAGGTTTCGTCTCAAGTACTGATTTTCTGTATATAAATCATTCATACGCCAAGAGGAGTTATCCTAAAATCATCGGCCACCATCAATTTCAAAGATAGACCATGAGCATGAAATAGCCACTCATCTCATCGTAAAAATCAGCTCTATTTATCACCCCTCTGGCTATTTCAATGATGATTGGTTAATCTCAATCGGTTATCTACTAATTCATCAATAAACCACAATAACGAGCGAGCCGTAATGGATGCAGTAAAACCTGATGACGTTCACACCGCCTTTGACTGGTGCCGAAGCGAAGCAATTGACGCATTGAATTTGGTCGTTGAGGAATACCGCCACAAAAAAACCGGTGCGATACACTACCATCTGCAGACCGATAATCCGGAAAACGTGTTTCTGGTTGCACTGCGAACGCTGCCAGCCGACTCAACCGGCGTAGCCCATATACTCGAACATACCGCTCTGTGCGGTAGCGAGCGATACCCGGTTCGCGATCCGTTTTTTATGATGATTCGTCGCTCACTCAACACCTTTATGAATGCCTTTACCAGCAATGACTGGACGGCCTATCCGTTTGCCAGCCAAAATCGCAAAGACTTCGACAACCTGCTACAGGTCTATTTGGATGCCGTGTTTTTCTCCCGGCTGGATCCCCTGGATTTTGCCCAGGAAGGCCATCGTCTGGAATTTGCCGAAGCTGACAACCCTGATTCAGATCTGGTCTACAAGGGTGTGGTATTCAATGAAATGAAAGGTGCCATGAGTTCGGTGCCGTCAACTCTCTGGCAAACACTCTGCACGTACCTGTTTCCTAATACTACCTATCACTACAACAGTGGTGGTGATCCCGAGCATATCCCAGACTTAAGCTATGAGCAGTTAAAAGCGTTTTATCAAACCCATTATCACCCCAGTAACGCCATTTTTATGACCTATGGCGATATTCGAGCGATAGAACACCACGAGCGTTTTGAATCCCTGGTCTTAAATCGTTTTGAAGCTCTTAACAAAACCATCAGTGTGGGTGATGAAAAACGTTATCATGCGCCGCTACGAGTACAGGAAGCCTACGCCTACGAACAAGCTGCAGAAGAAAGCGACGACTCCGACAAAAAAAATCATTTGGTAATGGGCTGGTTGCTGGGGAAAAATACCTTGCTGGAAGATACGCTGACCGCTCAACTGGTGGCCAGTGTATTGCTGGACAACAGCGCATCGCCTTTACAGCAGGTTTTAGAAACAACTGAGCTTGGCAGCGCGCCTTCCCCCTTATGTGGGCTGGAAGATTCCAATCATGAACTGGTGTTTGTCTGCGGCCTCGAAGGCAGCCAAGCCGAACAGGCCGATGCTTTTGAACAGCTGGTGATGAAAACACTGGAAACCGTCGCTACAGAGGGGATAGCACAAGAACAGATTGAAGCCATTTTGCATCAATTGGAATTGAGTCAGCGGGAAATAGGCGGCGACCATTATCCCTACGGGTTACAGTTGATTTTGGCGGCGCTGCCCAGCGCCACCCACCGTGGCGACCCCATTGCCCTGCTGAACCTTGAACCTGTTCTGTGCAAGCTGCGTGAGCAAATCAAGGACCCAGCGTTTATTAAAAACAAAGTCCGGGAGTTGCTTATCGACAATCCCCACCGTGTCAGGCTCACACTATCCCCTGACAATGAACTGGCACAACGACGGGACCGGGCAGAAGAATCGCATTTATCTGCTATTCGAGTATCATTATCCGAACAGGAAAAACAGCAAATCATCGAACAAAGCCAGCAGTTGTTGGCACGCCAACAACAGGAGGACGACGAGTCTATTCTGCCCAAAGTGACGCTCGCCGATGTGCCCTCACAAATGCATATCCCCGAAGGCGAAACGCTCGATACGCAGACGCTGCCCATTCATTTTTATGCTCAAGGCACCAACGGCCTGGTATACGAGCAAATTATCATCGAATTGCCACAACTGGATGAGGAGTTACTGGATTGTCTGCCCTACTACACGCATTGCCTGACTGAAGTCGGTATTGGTGCGCAGAACTATCTTGCCACACAAAACCGACAATCATCGGTCTGTGGGGGTATCAGTGCATTCTCCACCTCCAGAGGCAAAATTGATAATGAACAGGAAGTGAGCGCCTATCTGGTACTTTCGACCAAAGCATTGCTGCGCAAACACACCGACGCAAGTGCATTATTGCAGGATACCCTGCTACAGGCCCGTTTCGACGAGCTGCCCAGAATGCGTGAAATTATCGCCCAGATGCGTGCCCGCCGCGAACAAAGTATTACCGGCAACGGACACGGTCTTGCGATGCTCGCTGCCAGTAGCGGCATGAGTCCCACTGCGGCGCTAAGCCACAAATTGTCGGGGCTGCAGGGTGTACAGACTATCAAGGCATTGGATAAAGCACTGGATAAACCATCAAATCTTGAGCAATTAGCCAATAATCTTCAACGCATTCATCAACAGGTGCTTAACACGCCCCGGCAGATGCTGCTGATCGCTGAAGCAGAACATCAGTCTGATTTGCAGAAAGAATTATCTGAGATCTGGTCATCACAGGATAACCCGAAAACACCCGGCGATTTTTCTCTGCCACCTATCCGAAAGCAGGTACGCCAAGTCTGGCAAACCAACACCCAGGTTAATTTCTGTGCCAGGGCATATCCGACAGTCACTATGCAACATCCGGATGCGGCGCCATTGACCGTATTGGGCGGCTTTTTACGAAACGGCTACCTGCACCGGGCAATACGAGAACAAGGTGGCGCCTACGGTGGCGGTGCCTCTCAGGATTCTACCATTGCCGCTTTTCGTTTCTTCTCCTACCGTGATCCCCGGCTCGAAGAAACACTACAGGACTTTGATCAATCCCTCCAATGGCTGTTGCAGGAAACACATCAGGACAGACAGCTCGAAGAAGCCATTCTCGGCGTCATCAGCAATATCGATAAACCGAATTCTCCTGCAGGTGATGCCAAACAAGCTTTTCACAATGCATTATTCGGTCGCACTGCCGTTGAGAGGCAGCAATTTCGAGAGAAAGTATTAGGCGTCAGCATGGATGATTTGCGTAACGTCACTGAACGCTACCTGCAGCCGGCAAAAGCCAGTACAGCGGTGGTCACTAACCCGGTTATCTACGAGCAGCATAGTGATTTCTTCGCAGAACAGAACTTTGATAGTTTTGTGCTATGACTAGGAGCCTATTCTCGGACAGACTCCTGATAAAAAACCACCGTAAGGTGCAATGCGCAGGCTTATTGCACCTTACATGCTGAGGGATGACGCAGAGCAGGCGTAAAACTTGGGAGAACAAACATGCGACTAGGCCTTATATTGAGTTACGCAGGCAAACAGATCAATCTACCCATGGATATGATCAACGAAGCCGAACAATGCGGCTATGATTCGGTGTGGACTTCCGAAGCCTATGGCTCCGATGCAGTCAGCCCCGCAGCCTGGATATTGGCGCAGACAAAAAAGATCCGTGTCGGCACAGCGATCATGCAGATTCCAGCACGCAGCCCCGCGATGTGTGCCATGACCGCCATGACGCTATCACAGCTATCCCAGGGACGCTTTATCGCAGGTTTAGGTGCCTCTGGCCCACAGGTCGTTGAGGGTTGGCATGGCCATCCTTATGCCAAGCCGCTAAGCAGAACACGCGAATACATTGAAGTCATGCGCAAAATCATGGCCCGCGAAGAGCCTGTTCGCTACCAGGGACAACACTATCAATTACCCTTTGCAGGCAACGGCAGTGTGGGTTTGGGAAAACCACTAAAAAGCATTTTGCAGGCAGAAACAGATATCCCCATCTACACCGCCTCCATCACCCCTGGCGGATTACGGGTCGCCGCCGAATTGGCAGACGGCGTTTTTCCGGTCTGGATGAACCCGGATCGATTTGATGTATTGGAACCTCACCTTAATAAAGGTTTTGCCAAAGCTGGCAATAACAAATCCTTATCAGACTTCGACGTCGCACCTTTTGTCGCAGTTATCATGGGTGATGATATAGAACAGTGCCAGTGGCCGGCCAGAGCACAACTGGCATTGTATATCGGCGGCATGGGAGCCAAAGGCAAAAACTTTTATCACGATTACGCCACTGCACTCGGTTACGGAGAAGAAGCAAATACAATTCAGGATTTGTATCTTGCCGGAAAAAAAGAAGAAGCCATGGCAGCTATACCCGAATCACTGATTGACGACGTGTATCTGGTTGGCCCGAAAGAACGGATTGCTGAACAGGTACAGCGCTGGAAGGCGGCTGGTGATAAGGGGCATGTAGGCACGATGTTGATTGGCACGGGGCAAATCGAAGTTGTTCGCTTGATGGCCGAGTTGATGCTTTGACCTAGAAAATTCTTTCTGCGGCCTTAGGCCGCAATCTGCAAACCAAAATACTGATCTGAAGCCCAAACAATTTTGCCTTCCACTGAGCCAGTAACAGCCGATTCCAATACAACG
>PIVM01001023.1 GCA_003353945.1 Gammaproteobacteria bacterium | reverse complement strand
TGCAATGGCTGCATTTGTCTGCCGCAGCTAGGCCCACCATGGCGTTAGACGCCTTCAAGTTCTGGTAAGACCTTTGATGCTTGATCGCCATGAGCTCCAACAATTGCTCCAGCGTTTGCGGTTGTCCCATGACCATGCCTCTTTCATATCCGTCTATCACCGACTCATATAATTTCGCGTCCCCTTCTTGCACTGCGGTTACGAACTTCTTGGTCATGCTTGATTTAGTCAGATTTTCTCCAAGTGAGTTCAGCTGCCTTTGCACGCCTAAGAGTATTGTGTATAGTAGAGATGGGTGCTCTCCTGGCTGCAGTGTTTCACATGTCCATTTGGCGTGTAGTTCTTGGACTCTTAGTTCTTTCGTCGTATATTCAAAGTGTTTTATTAATCTTACCAACATTTCGACACCATCCTCGTCGTCCTCGAATCCACTCTCAAGCAGTGCCTGCTGCGGTCCCACAGTGTCGACGAGTGATAGTGTTAATTGCGCGTGCGGCCTCCTGGATTGAGCTGTACCTCTTTTTGTTAGGATGGGATCTGAGTTATTCAAATCCCTTAGTTTCTGACCTTTTGCTAGCTTATCTGCTAGCTTCACCGCACTATCCGTGCCACTG
>PIVM01001022.1 GCA_003353945.1 Gammaproteobacteria bacterium | reverse complement strand
CCGGATGTTACACTTCTTCGACAAAGTTCCGGACGTTATGTTTCTAACACAACGCTCCGTTATGTAGACGGCGCATACTCTTCGGGTTATAAACCCAAATTAATTCCACTACGTAACACAGTCTGCTGAACTAGACCCTAACGATGGGTCACCTATGTGCGTCCCCAACGAACATACCTACGTATCTCGGCACACACATATCTTATCTTGTCCTTAACTCGGTAATACATAATTCTATTCTTTTTCCGAAGTTGAAGTTGAATGGCCTGCGTGAAAGTTCCATTCCTGTATCGAAATATCAATCGGCGATAAAACCTCCTCCGCTCCTCTTGTCTAGGTTCATCATGGCAGTAGCCACAGCAAACATGTTTCTTCAGGGCATTGCTAAAAGGGTGGGGGAAAGAGATAACGAGACGTATGCTACGTGGTATGGTCCTAACGGGAAGGTATGAAGTACATGGTTTGCCAGCTTGACGAGCCTGAGTTGGTTCTCATTCCCCATATCGCTGATTTCGCTCCACAGAAAATGGATGAGGCCTCATTTGTCCAGATATGGACGGAAGCTGGGGACATTGCTTGCAAACTTCGGGGCAAAGAGTTCGGACTTAAGAAGG
>PIVM01001021.1 GCA_003353945.1 Gammaproteobacteria bacterium | reverse complement strand
AGATTGCTGAGATCCTGCAAATTGGGATCGGCTGAAAGGAAGCGGCCCAACTCAGGATCGTAGACCCGCCCGTTCATGTGTACCAGGCCGACAGAATCGATCTGTTCGTGGGCACTGCTTCCAGCGCCAAAGCCCCTCGTGGTGATGGAGGTATCAAAGGTGGTGATGGCCGCCATGCTCAGCGCCGACCAGTTGTTGCTGGTCCGCCGCTTGCCCCAGACATCAAAGCTCATAGCTTGCGCAATAGCCCCGGTTTCATCGGTGATAACGTCGACCGAGCCTAGGTGATCTCTCGATAGATAGTTGGTTGCAAACGAGCTATCAGCGCCGCCAAAGGCGATGGTCTCGGTGACCACGGCAACCCCGGCAATATAATGCTTAAACTCAACATCGCCATTGGGCTTGGTGATCTCTTCAAAAGCTTTGCCGCCAAGATAAACTGTGGTGGTCTGACCGGCCGAGGTGGTATCGACGCGCTTATAGCGGGCCCGGTCCGGGCCGTAGGCGAAGCTAACTCTGTTGGCGCCGCGGCTGATCTGAAGCGGCTTGCCAAAGGGCGACCAGGTGATGGTTCTGCCATCGCCGGAGGTCATGTTGCCATTGGCGTCATAGCAGT
>PIVM01000350.1 GCA_003353945.1 Gammaproteobacteria bacterium | reverse complement strand
CACAGGCAGCTTAGAAACAAAACTAACCACTCAGAAGGTAATGCTATGAGTTCACTGCCGCACAGGCAGCTTAGAAAAGCGGCGTCGGCATCATGGTGAAGAACATTAAGTTCACTGCCGCACAGGCAGCTTAGAAAAGGCTGAAAGGGTAGATCTTGAATGCTGCGTGGTTCACTGCCGCACAGGCAGCTTAGAAAGTTGAACTAAATGACGGTCTTCCCTACCTAAAGTTCACTGCCGCACAGGCAGCTTAGAAAACAGATCGTCAGCAGTGACAAAGATTATCAGAGTTCACTGCCGCACAGGCAGCTTAGAAAATTATTATAAATTGTTCTGCATTGGTTGAATTGTTCACTGCCGCACAGGCAGCTTAGAAAATCCCAATTGATCAAGATACGTAAAGGTAAAGGTTCACTGCCGCACAGGCAGCTTAGAAACAAATAATAGAACTGTATTAGCAGGTACAAGTGTTCACTGCCGCACAGGCAGCTTAGAAATACAAGAAAGCCAAGTTTTGCTATGTCTACCCGTTCACTGCCGCACAGGCAGCTTAGAAAAACATATTCCTCGTCTGGATATTCTTCTTCTAGTTCACTGCCGCACAGGCAGCTTAGAAAACCGCCGGACTTGCCCGATAATGCAGAGACACGTTCACTGCCGCACAGGCAGCTTAGAAAATAGAGTCAGTTTCAATGATATAAGCGTCCATGTTCACTGCCGCACAGGCAGCTTAGAAACTTTGGCCAATTCGATACCTTTAAGGAGCATTGTTCACTGCCGCACAGGCAGCTTAGAAAACGTTTCGAAATCTTACGTAAATCATAACCGTGTTCACTGCCGCACAGGCAGCTTAGAAATATAGAGGAGTGTAAAGCTTGTAAGTGCTTAGGTTCACTGCCGCACAGGCAGCTTAGAAATCTATAGACCAGTTACATAGCACTGGTCTAGTGTTCACTGCCGCACAGGCAGCTTAGAAAGGCCAGTATGGACAGAGACAAAGCAGCCAAGGCGTTCACTGCCGCACAGGCAGCTTAGAAATCGCACCGTAGAGGGTGGTGCATACCCATGAAGTTCACTGCCGCACAGGCAGCTTAGAAACATGAAATTATGGAGGCTGCGTCAATTGTTGACGTTCACTGCCGCACAGGCAGCTTAGAAATGAAAGAATGCTAAGAAACGGGATTAACTTCAGTTCACTGCCGCACAGGCAGCTTAGAAAGGATGAAAACCGGTACTGCTCATCTTTAGTAAGTTCACTGCCGCACAGGCAGCTTAGAAATTCAGCGTTATTGATCTCTGTAACAAGCTTGTGTTCACTGCCGCACAGGCAGCTTAGAAATATACTATGCGCTTCCGACGACGGGCGTCAATTGTTCACTGCCGCACAGGCAGCTTAGAAAAGACAAATTTGGGATAGTGCTAAATCCTAAAAGTTCACTGCCGCACAGGCAGCTTAGAAAATCCGATGCAGCTGGACAATACGGCGTTAACGGTTCACTGCCGCACAGGCAGCTTAGAAATTTTCGTGCACGCCGTGCTTTAGCCAATGCTCGTTCACTGCCGCACAGGCAGCTTAGAAATTAGGGACCGGTGAAGTTTTTCGCTCTGGAAAGTTCACTGCCGCACAGGCAGCTTAGAAATTACTAAGTTAATTAACGATTTTCCATTATACGTTCACTGCCGCACAGGCAGCTTAGAAAAGCACAACGATTGGCGTGGGCACGAGACATAGGTTCACTGCCGCACAGGCAGCTTAGAAAAACATATTTATTTAGCGTCGGATAGAAGCTGAGTTCACTGCCGCACAGGCAGCTTAGAAATAATTCTGAAAGGCTCACCAAGTGTATTATTAGTTCACTGCCGCACAGGCAGCTTAGAAAGTCTGTGAAATGATACTGAAGCAAGTTGAACGGTTCACTGCCGCACAGGCAGCTTAGAAAGACAAAAACACAGGGGTACGTTCTGTTTTGGGGTTCACTGCCGCACAGGCAGCTTAGAAGTTTTTACGCTGTTTTGTTGTTGCTCTCCCTTTGTTCACTGCCGCACAGGCAGCTTAGAAGTCTGGCGGTTCAATTATTTCAGACGCAGAAGAGTTCACTGCCGCACAGGCAGCTTAGAAGCGGGACCGGTTAACTCCCGCCCTTCACGCAATGGTTCACTGCCGCACAGGCAGCTTAGAAACTCGACGCAGAGTGGACTAGAAGAGCAGACAAGTTCACTGCCGCACAGGCAGCTTAGAAATTAATAATATCCGGGAGCTTCTCGAAAAAATAGTTCACTGCCGCACAGGCAGCTTAGAAATCTTCAACCTCCTTAAACCACTCCTCAGTCATGTTCACTGCCGCACAGGCAGCTTAGAAACTTCAATTTCTAATGTTATTTCTTTTTGATACGATCACTGCCGCACAGGCAGCTTAGAAATTTAACGTACAAGGATAAGTCGCGCGCAGCCGCGACTTTATCCAGTTGTTGAACAAGCCCGGACTTATTCGACGCATTCTATTTATAGCAAATATCTAAAATCCAGCAGTCTTCGATATAGC
>PIVM01000147.1 GCA_003353945.1 Gammaproteobacteria bacterium | reverse complement strand
TAAGCGCGCCGCCTGACACCTCGTCCTTCTAAAAGTTAAAGACACCAAACCTAGTCAATCAGTGGTGGGTACACCTTCGCCAATTGGAACCTAAAACACCCCGATTTTGAACCATGCCAAATTATACACCAATATATGCACTGATTTAATCGAAAAGCTAAGACGAAGAACTGAATACAGCGACGTGAATCCGAGTTGCAAAAGACAGGTGAGCTTTCCAGAGTGGCCATGAAAAAGTCACTGTCAACTCTTGGTAATAGAGCCCATAACAAAGCGAATAGTTAAATTGCCGTTATGGTGAAACGCCTCTGATCGCGAATTGAAATAAGCAAATTCCGTTAAAATTTCCTGGCTTGTCCATATTTATTCATGGTGCTATAGTCACACAGATCGTACCAAAATCTATTTCATAGATTTACAAATTGTTTCCGTTATTTGTGAAAACGCTCGAATAGAAATTTATTTTTTTATTCGGAATAATTTGATAGAAAGTTGAAAGGGAATTGCGACATGTTTAAATTATTCTTTTTATTGCGATCCTATTTTACCGTCAGCACATCTTTTCCAATCGGCACATCGCTTCTATTTGTGATATCTGTGCTGATTTTGTTTCCATTACAATCTTCCGCTAAGGAACATGGGTGCATTAGCTGTCATGCGGGTATTGAAGGTATCCGCGAAGACAGCAGCGCGATGATGATGCAAATAAAGGCGATGGGCGCACAGCATGGCGATAGCGAAGGTTGTGTTATCTGTCATGGTGGTGATCCGACGGCGAATGAAAAGGAATTGGCACACAAAGGCACGCCTGCCTCTATGCCGGAAACTGGCCCTCGAGAGTTTTACCCCGATCCAGGCAGTATCTGGATTGCGGAAAAAACCTGCGGCCAATGTCATCCGGGTTATGTCTATCGTTTGGAACGTGCGTTAATGAACACTGAGGCGGGCAAAATACAAGGCAACCTGCACACATTTGGAATTAAGGAAGTACAAAATCACAACGTGCCTTGGGGTAATTACGATGTAACGGACAGTGATGGCAAGACCCCCAGTGTTGGCACAAAGGAATATAAAAACTATATGGAAGCCATGCTGGCAGCGCATCCAAAACAATTTCCTTCTGAGCTAAAGATGGTGCCCCAGCCTTCAGTGGAAGAAATTGAAAAAGATCCCAAGCTGTCGGGCTTTACTTATCAGCGTCAACAATGTCAGCGCTGTCATGTCGGCGTAAATGGTCGCGAAAAGCGTGGTGACTACCGTGGCATGGGATGTTCATCCTGCCACATTCTGTATAGCAACGAAGGGTATTACGAAGGCAATGACAAGTCCATTAACAAGGACGAGCCTGGTCACATGTTAACGCATCGGATCCATGGGACTCGTGAAGCCGGTGGCATCCCTGTCGAAACCTGTAACTCCTGCCATAACCGAGGTAAGCGGATAGGCGTCACATACCAGGGTTTGATGGAATTCCCCTATGGTTCGCCGTTTGATGAGTCTGGCAACAAGCAGCCCAAACTGCATACGAAAAAATACTTGTTTATCTCAGATGATTTGCATCACCAGATTGCCAGCCGGCCAGAAAATCCCAAGGGTGGCATGCTCTGCCAGGATTGTCACACGACGATTGATATGCATGGTGACGGCAATATTCCTGGCACAACGCTGGCTCAGGTTGAAATTGAGTGTCAAGATTGTCATGGCACGCCTGATCAGTATCCATGGGAATTGCCACTTGGATATGGCGAGGAATTTGACAAACCCCTGAGCGAGAAAGCTCGCGGGCTATCAAAAACAGCACTGCCCTCTGCAGCCATGGGTACACTCTACGATGCGAAAGACGGTTACTTGCTGACAGCTCGCGGTAATCCTTTTGGTAACGTGGTAAAAGATGGCGAAAATATCATTATGCATTCAGCCACCGGTAATGACTTTAAAGTGCCGGTTTTAAAGGCTCTGGCAACATCCGGTGACTGGAAGAGCCCGGATGCAATGGTGGCAATGTCTAAGGTTGAAAAACACGCCGATACGCTGGAGTGCTATGCCTGTCACGCTACCTGGGTGCCACAATGCTATGGCTGTCACGTTAAAATGGATTACAGTAATGACAAGAACGGTAAGCCCATGCAGGATACAGATTGGGTGGCTTCTGGCAACAGTCGAACGTCTGATGGTCAAACTGCTGAATCTCAGGTTGGAAGCAAAGGCATTAAGAGCCCTGGCAAGGCTTTTGAAACACGCTCCTACTTGCGCTGGGAAGAGCCCGTATTGGGGATTAACGGTGAGGGTCGGGTAACGCCACTGATGCCGGGTTGTCAGGTACTGTTTACTGTGATTGATCGGAAAGGAAAAACCATTGCACATAATGAAACCGGCCGTAGTTATGATGAAGCAAAAGAAATCGGTCAAAAACGTGCGCCACACGGTTTTGATATGGCGCCCGTGCAACCTCACTCTGCTCAGCGACAGGCTCGAACCTGTGAGTCATGTCATAATAATCCAAAAGCACTTGGCTACGGCATAGCAGGCGGCATCTTCCAGACCCGTTATACCGAGAATGTGATTGAGGATTTGATTGACCAGAAAACCGGCAAACCCATTCCAAAACGCTATCAGATTCAGATTAGCAAAATCAAAGACATGGACTTTGACTGGTCTACTATCGTCAACGACAAAGGAGAGCAGGTGCAGACAGTGGGCACCCATTGGCCGCTATCGCGCTCTTTGCCAAAACAAACCCGCGATGCAATGGAGCGCACCGGGCTTTGTATGGGCTGTCATCGTGAGATGAGCAATGCTGAACTATGGAAGAAAGTGTCCACGAAAGGCAGTCTGAATGATGATCAGCATATTGAGCTGATGAACAAGATGCTGAAAGCCTATGCGGAGATAATGAAAAAATAATGGACAGAAAATTTTCCGCTCTCCTTGGTATGGTGATGCCGCCTCTTGCCTTTGTGCATGGGAAGGAGGCAGCAAACGATACCCATTCATCTTTAGCAATACATCGCTCGCGGTTTCTTTTCTTTCTGCTTTCTTTGCTTATTCTGGTTTTTGGATTATCAGTAAATAGCCACGGTGTCGGGCTAGCCTTTGAGGATTTGTTGGAGGAGGGTGGTCTTGTGTTTCAACCACCCACTGACTTTAAAAAAAAGCCGCTGCACGGGGCGTTCTCTGGTTTTGATCAGCGCCTTATGCACGAAGATGGTACTGAGCTATTACTGCTCGTAAGACCGTTATCTCGTATTGAAATTAATTATGATGATCCGCACAGTGCAGCACCTGAGCCAAATAGTGTTTACTCGATGGTATTTCATGCCTATCTAGGCAGGTTAAGCACGAGAAGTAATACGCCAACTAGGGAATATTCAGAGGAACAAGCGAATGCGCTGTTTAATGCCGATTGGGCAGCCGCAGCAATTTTCGATCTTACCGGGCCATTAGCTGAGGAAAAAAAACAGGGGTTGTTACTGGCTATACATAAAGACAATAAAGCCGATGTCTATTGTTTATTCCTTTTTGATGACCCTCAAAAAGAGACGATTGATAAAGGGATTGCAGCTCTTTCTTTTAGCAAGTGATTCAGGTTTTCCAGTCTTGGATTTGACTCTCTACACCCATCACCAGATTCAACAGAGTTTTCTAGGATACTACAGAGATGCATCTAAATTGCCATATCAATTTTTTACTGAGAGCATGTGGCGGCACCTGCTACAGAACTGCCGTTCGACAAAATCAATATTTGATTGCACTACACAAAAAAGCTGCCGTTCACGAACTCTTGCGTTTTTATCCCATTGATCAAATTAAATTCGATACGCCCCCCTTAATCCCGGACTATTATTCCACTGAACCCGCCTCACCGTTCACTACGCCGATACCGCCGATCGTGTTCGGTACTATCTGTGAGTTGTCGCTTGTGCAGGATATCGCAATTCTTCCACCGCCGCCTCCGGCACCGATACCCGAACGGTAGCCATTGCCACCGGCTGCTTCAATAATCCCCGTACCGCTTAATGTGTTGCACAATCCCCAGATTGAACCGCCTGATCCGCCGCCGGCATCGTCACCGCAGCAATACTTGCCGTCATTTCCATTTGCAGAAAGAACGCCATCAACATGGAGTACACCGTTGGTCTCAATTTTGATGGCTCCGCCTCCGGTACCCGGTGATTCGTAGGTATATCGGGACCCGCCGCCGGCGCTTCCCAAGGCTAAAGGCATTGCTGGATCACCGTAGCTTGCGACACCATTGCCGCCAATGCCACCGTAACTACCACCTGCAGCGCCGGACCCGCTGCCAGGTCCATAGGTTTTGTGGAATCCAGTGCCATCAGCATTCATAGAGCTTCCCGCGTAAATATAAACATTTGCCGCATCGATAAGCGGTCCGCTGCCATAGGGCAGGATGACCGTACCGCCTGCTGCTTCATTAATAGTATGAAGATCTCCCTCCAGCACTAATGTTCCATGGTCATCGATGTCTATCGGATCGCCCACATAAAGATCGCCCCCGATGGTCAAGTCACCAGCCGTCTTAAATACTGCATCGTTCCTGATGGTCATAGAACCGGGTACAATCACATCATTACTCATCGAAATATGATGGTCGATGATGCCGTTTGTCCAAAACGCATCAGGAATCAGAACAGTCCCTGTTGCTCCCCGTTCATAGGAATCATTTCCTCCAGCAGCGGTGATTGTTCCAGCAAAATGATAGGTAGTACCATAAACATCAATTCTGCCGCCCCCGCCGGCGCCTCCAACATTACTCCTCATGCCCTTACCACCTCGGGTTGAAATCGTTCCGATTCCGGTTAAGGTGCCTGAAGATATCCAGATCGAACCACCCGAAGCGCCTCCCCCGTCGGTACCACAGCAGTATGCGGCATCCTGGCCGTCGGCAGAAAGCAGACCGTCCACTGTGATCGTATTTGCCACAGTGAGTTTGATTGCACCACCGCCAGTACCACCGCCATCACGGGAGCCACCGCCACTTCCCAAAGCCGAGGGACCTGCCATTGAACCATAGGTTGATCCGTAAGAACCACCGCTGCCTCTTCCGCCAACGCCACCGTAGCTGCCGCCGGCGTTACCTCCGCCAGCTGGTCCTTGTCCTCTGCCAAATCCCTGGCCATCAGCATCCATTGTACTGCCTGCAAAGATGGTAATACTATCTGCTGAAATCGTTGGCCCACTTCCAAATGGATCGTCTGCTGTGCCTCCGTTAACGGCACTGGTGTCTCCCGTTAAAATCATGTTGCCATGATCATCGGGGTCGACGGGGTTACCCAAATACAGATGCCCCCCGATAATCATGTCTTGCCCGGTTGTTAAGGTCGCTCCATTTCGAATGAGTAGATCACCCGGCACATTGACAACACCGCCAATGACCATATCAGCAGTCACAATGCCAACATCCCAGAACGATTCAGGAAGCCGTATACTCCCCGTGCCACCGGCTGCATAACCACTTGTGCCGCCGGCCGCTGTAATCGTTCCGTAAAAATCATAGCTTGTGCCATATATATCAATACGGCCACCTCCGCCAGCACCAGCCAGGTCGTTACGATTTCCACTCCCACCCGTTGCGGAAATTAATCCGTCGCCAGTTAATGTTCCAGAAGCAATCCAGAGAGATCCGCCTGATCCACCGCCGGCATCATTGCCACCCGTGTAGTAGCCGTCTCCACCGTTGACGGACAGACTGCCGTTTACGGTGATAGTGCCACTAGCAACAATCTTAATGGCACCACCACCGGCACCGGGGATAGCATATTGGCCGCTGGCATTGCTGCCGGCAGTTCCCAAAACAGTGGGTTCTTCTACAGTCCCGTAGGTAATTCCACCGCTATTTCCGGAGTTATCATTACCCCCGATACCGCCATAGCCGCCGCCGGCGTTACCGCTGACCACCATGAGCCCGTTGCGCTTAAAGCCTTGAGCATCGGCATTGATGCTGGCATTTGCTTCAATCAGAATATCGGTAGCTGTAATGGTTGGCCCGCTACCGCCGGGTACGCCGTCCGGATCACCGATAGGTATAGTTACTCCTGTCGTTGAATCGCATAAGAGCACTAATTCACCGCCACTTTCCACGGTGAGTGTTTGATTAACAATAAGGTCACTGTTAAGTGTTAAAGAACCGCCATCGGCGATGGTCAGGGAATCGACGGTGAGTGCTTCGCCCCAGGTTAATTGAGAACTCACCGTTGCGTTATCCCAATAATTTTCGTCAAAAATAATGGTACCGGTATCACCCAACCGGTAAGCGCTCGTGCCGCCAGCGGTATTTAGGGAGCCAGTAAATTGGTTTGTTGTATCGGATATATCAATTCGTCCGCCGGACCCGGCGCCACCCCAGGTGCCAGCATTGCCACCCATGGCATTGATCTCTCCGTTTCCTGTGAGTGCGCCTGAGGCAATCCAAATGGAACCACCGGAACCACCGCCACCATGGTGTCCACCAGAGGTGGCACCACTGCCGCCGTTTGCAGATAGCACCCCATTAACAGTAATGGCACCGCTTACGACCAGTTTTATGGCGCCACCACCATCGCCGGAAATATCATATGTTGCATGGCCTGCGCCACTGCCAAGCGCTGTGGGATGCTCACTTGTGCCATAAGCACTTCCACCTGGACAAGAGCCTATACATGCTCCTCCTTCCCCTGCGTATCCTCCTCCTGACTCATTGCTTGCGCCGGTATGGCCAGTCCATGTCCCCACTCCAGGGCCTTCTCCGACTGGAAAGCCCTGGGCATCGGCATTGATGGAGCCACCGCTTTCGATGGTAATGGTACTTGCTGTGATTGTTGGGCCGCTACCGTAGGGAATCGCCAGAGTGCCGCCGCCATCCAAATTAATATCGTAGGTACTGCCTAATAGAATAAGTTCGCCGCTACTTTGAACAGTTAGGCTATTCCCAATGATCAGATCGTCGCGTATCGATATGATTTCTCCACTGCGAATAGTTAAGATGTCGATCCCAATGTCAGGATCATTGCTGGTATTGCCGTCCTGGTCGATATCCAATGGCAGTTCGAGTTCATGATCAACACCGTTATCCCACTGAATATTACCCGCATCAAGCACCAAAACAGGTAAATCAATTTGGCGAATATTGTCACTGTTGCTGTTAAGGTCTGTCGCTGTGATGGGCAGTGCTTTCAGGGCAGATCCGGTAGTGGTGGGGACTGTTGCCATGAAACTGTGGCGACCGTCATTTGCTGTAACATCGCCATTACTGCCATCATCAAACATGGGCTGTACTGCGCTTCCGCCGATGGCGGAGAGGTCGATAACCACATTGCCCATGTTATTGTCCGGATCAATGATGTCGCAGGTCAGCAATACCATTTCGTTTTCGCCTTCAACGATAACTGAGCTGCGATCTGCGGTTGCATTAATAACGCGAGGAGTGAGATTGGGTATTCGATAATATCGTGTGAGATGTTCGTGACACCAGAAACAGATTGAACCGTCGGCATCGTGCATTTCCGCGCCGGTGCTGTTTTCGAGAATAATGCTGCTGTTGGGTTCGTAAACCCCGTCAAGGTAATTGAAGTTAAATCCGGGTTCCCGGTCGGTAGTGCCCGGCGTGCTGATCAGTTTTCCGTAGCGAATCATTCTGTAGGATGGGCTGCCGTGGGGATTATGGCAGGTTACACAGGACACCGGCGATTCCTTCGTGCTGTCCCAGTCCGAGTCATAGGGATGTTTCATCGCCAAATGATAATAATGGTTGTTGACGCCGCTACTACCATAGGTCCAATCCTGGTCCGGTTGGCTCGGGTCATTCCAGAAGTTGGTCCAGGTCACGTCCAACGAGTCATACCCCATGATCTTATTCATATCGTGGCAGCTTAAACACAGACGAAAATCATCAGCGGTACGCGGATCCCATGAACCCAACGGTGGCTCGCGCGGTATGCGTAAGGGGAGGCCGCCATTGATCCCTCTTAAACGGTAGCTATAACCATAGGAGTTAACCGCGCCGGTATCCTCGTCAAGCTCATAAGTGCGATGTTCATGGTCAATATGGGGTAGGCCGGGATCGTGGCACTCGGTACAGGACACTTTTTCGCCGTGACCACTGAAGTAATAACCATAAGTTAGATTGTCTCCAGTGATATTTGGCGCTAACACGCCTGTTTCATCCTGCTTGCTGTTGGCCGGCGTTTCGTCATGGCAGCTTGCACACCAGAACTCGTTGCCTGCTTTTAACCTTTTACCATCCTCTTCGTAGATGCCGGTATGCCAGTTATTTTTTGCCAGGGTGACGCCATCAACATAACCGTTCTGGCTATGGCAGTCATCACACACATCGGTTTCCGGCAGGGTGATATAGGAATTTCCATCAGCATCAGTGCCTGATTTAAAATAGGGGAAGCTATTAGTATCGTGACATTGTGAACACTGTACATTTGGGCCTTTCTGATCATCCGAATCATTTTCTGTATGGGTGGAATGGGTGTGTGTTGATCCAGTGCCCTGACTAAATAGTCCGGGTTCATATTCATACCCGGGATCATGTCCATGACAAGTGTCGCATTCTGTGCCACCTGAGCCGCCGCCATGCTGGAAACCATTCTTATGTTTGTGGCAAGTCGTGCATTCCATCCCATAATTATGAGGCGGGTTTTCCAATTCGTTGTTGCGCCAGTGATTGGTGTTTTGGTGGCAGTTTTGACAAATGCCCGAAAATGGCACTTCATTAAATACGAAGGTGTTGGTGCCCTGCGGATTCTGGTCAGCCTGATAGATAGCCGATCCCACGGCCTGGCTGACATAATCATTGGTGTTGGATCGAATTAAAAATAAATTATTCCCAATTTGGCCGGTGTGGGGATCCGTGGTTTCAGTGGAGCCATGAGGATCATGGCAGGCGCCACAACGGATAATTATCTGCTCGCCTGCGCTTTCCACGCTATGCAGTGCGAATTGATAAAGACCTTCGCGTGAACTGGCTGGTCCGTCTTTGTAGTGACAACTCCTGCAGAGGGTCTCCTGCTCTTCAGCGGTTCTTGCGACAATGGGAGCCGATGCCTCTCCTTCAGCGCCGTGGCAGTCGTCACACGAAATATCGCCATTATGTGGTGCTTTTAAGGACCAGCTGGCGGCAGAAAAAAAACAGAGCCCGATAAAAAAGATCAGCAAATGGTTTTTCGATATGTGAAATGATGGCTTTCTCTTTCTGCGTTTCATGGTTCCGAACCTTGGTTGAATCGCCAAATACGTGAGTTTTGGCGTGATTGACCGGAATGACTCCTGTTGCTCAATCAGCAGCTACGCTTATCCTGATTCGTAATGAAAAGACAGGCGTTAAATAGAAAAACACATAAAGCGTATTCAAATTTTAAGCCAGGTTATTGGGTAGGTTCGTTTTCCGGAGTGGAAAGTGGGCGTTTGATTTTTTAAAATGGGAATATGCTTCCATCACTGTGATCGTTGCATATAGAGCATAACATGCTGTTATTGATTGACTAAATACGCATTAAATTTATGGGACATTGGGTGCAGGACAATGCTCGGCAATACAGCAGCGCCACAACAGTTAAATCAGGCATTTGGTTTATAAGAGTGCGCTTTAAGAAATGACTTCTCCTATGCTTCTCATATATAAGAAATTCAAGCCGTGTTTCCTACAATTGATAAATTGCAGGAGTATTTCTTGGAAATGAATGTCTTCGCCGTGAAAGCGGTCGTAGCGCTGGCCGACGGGCTGTCCAGTTAACAAGTGCTTACGCCAGGTTCCGATAATCTGGAGCCTTTGATTTAGAGCGCTAAGTCAAGCTTAGCGCGTGTATTCCACCTCCACATAGACCTCCGTAACGACCAATTGCCACACCGTGTTGTTGCTTCCTGTGTTGTTCCGCTGGACATAGATCACGAGGTTGTCGATATCTGTTGTATCCAGCGAGCTGCCGTCGATTACCGTGGATTCGATGGAAGTGAAGTCGCGGCCATTTGTGGTTGCCTGATCATTTTCTTCCCAGACCGTGTTCGCCCCTATCCCTGTTGTGTTGTATCCAAGGAGGACTCCGTCCCTTGGGTCGTCGTAGGGGATTCCGCTGCCGGGATTCTGGAATCGGGCATAGGCATAGATGCGAATGCTTTCAATCGTCGCACCTTCCAGTAAGGTGCCTGCGGTGTCATCCATACTCACAGAGAACATTGATGTTAAACCGTCAGGGGCGGGGTTGATGCTATAGGCAAGGCTCCTATCGCCATCGTTGCTGTCGAGTGCACTCTCCCACGGCGTGCTCCCCAAGAGTTCAAATTGCGTTCCGTCCCCTTCCACAACACCCGAGGGATGAAGCGTGACGATGCCTGTACCACAGGCATCACCAGTGCTATCACTATCAATCGTATCGATCTGGTCGGGGTTGGGGGTATTGGGGCAGTTGTCGCAGTCATTGCCGACGCCGTCACCGTCTGTATCTATTTGAGTGGCATTGGCAATCAGGGGGCAATTATCGACATCACCGCA
>PIVM01001020.1 GCA_003353945.1 Gammaproteobacteria bacterium | reverse complement strand
GTTCGGGCAATTGTGCGTTTTACCGCACTCTCCAAAACGGCATAGTCTTCTGGTGTGATTTTCATTCTGGCGTTCCCTGGTTGTTGTTGACCTTGATCGCGAGGGGGATTATATAGCCAAACGCCCGCTGCTGGCTTCAGGGTCGCCGTAAATACTTCGTTACGGTTATGCCATCGTTGTGCAATAACCTCACATTTGATCTCGGCCATGCAGCGACTGCATTTTTACCAGCTTCAGGTCGTCGACCGGCCGTTAATGGCACAAAGTTGGAGTAAGAGCCTCGTTCAAAATGGGGCTTTTTTGTGTTCGGCGACAGTCCCGTTCCTGGCACATCTTTGTTAGTCGCTTTTCTGATTCGATAGTCCGCTGTACAAGCGAGAGCACGCCTTCAATGACAATAAATCAATAATGGGGGCGAACGGCTGCTTGCTCTAAGAAGGGAATGTTCGGCTGTATTTTTTTGTTGAAAACAAATTTAAAGTCGCTGTGCTTCCGCAAATCTCGATAAGCCGACTAAGTTCAACAATTGATCGCGTCGATCTGCAGTACCCGAAATATGCTCAGGCGACGTTGATGTAGAACCATAATAAACCACAGCATGTACACTCTGCATACAGC
>PIVM01001019.1 GCA_003353945.1 Gammaproteobacteria bacterium | reverse complement strand
TGCCGGACCGTCTTGGATCGCAATTTCCGGTTGTGACGCTTCACCATCCGCGATACCTGGAATTTAGGAATGAGCACGACTCGGTAGTTCTCACAAAGGAAGAGGGCTAACTTGTTATGACACTCTTTGATCTTGCGTAACTTGCGATGATACGCGCGTCTGAGTGACCAAGTAGCACGCTTCTTCGCAATTCGTGCTTGGATCTGATCGGCCTGGCGACAAAGAACAAAAACTTGTTTCAGATCTCCCTCACCCCACTCGATTTGTCGTATTGAAGCGCTCCCCTTACCGTGAGTGATTGTTTAGATAGACCGGACATGAAGGGGAACTAAATCCTCCCCTTAATATATAAATATATCAACGATGGGTCAGAAAAAGCTCGTTCATAAATATCTCAACGATGAGTCATGAAGACCAGTGGAGGTGTGCAACTTATTTCACTCGCAAGTATGGAATGTCTGCCGCGACGGAAGTACACTCCCTCCTCGGCATTACTGCTGGACCTACAGAGAGCACCATGTTAACTTGCGGCAACTTAGCATGAAACATACTTCAGAATATCATTGCTACAGATATATGTACAAGTATGTGTATACATCAAGTGAGGTGTATACCTAT
>PIVM01001018.1 GCA_003353945.1 Gammaproteobacteria bacterium | reverse complement strand
AATTTCGGCACCTAAAATCCCAGCTGCATGAATAATACCCCTTACAGGGGGGAGTGACAGCAAAAGATTCTTCAGTTTGGATATCCCATGCATGGTACTGACATCACATGACAAGCATTCTACCCTAAGATTCCTGTTCTCGCACAAGGTATCTAGTAGATGACGTGCATCATCTGATCTAGCTGTTCCACTTCTGGAGAGGAGAACAATGTTCTGCGCTCCCTGTTTTACCAGAACTTCAGCTGACAACATACCCAGGTCACCAAGCCCACCACTGATAATGTAAGTTGAGGAAGGCTTACAGCACTCTATGGTACCCTCTGATGTGATGGTGAAAGGAGTGAGATGAGGAATCTCAATGGTAGGGCCTGGAGAAACCAGGAGTTCACCACCACTGTCATCGCTATGCAAAATGTAGGAGAGTGCAGCCTCAGCCTCAGCAGATGACTCACAGGAATTAAAATCAATGTAATGAACTTTAATGTCCTTGAGTTCGAGTCTTACACTCCGCAAAAAACCCAGGATCCAAGCCCCACGCCAAGATTCTCCTCTCAACACTCCTTGAGTCAGCACAAGTAGATCGCAGCGAAACTTAAATACAAGATTCAAGGCATTCAT
>PIVM01001017.1 GCA_003353945.1 Gammaproteobacteria bacterium | reverse complement strand
GTCTCTGCGACATAAATTTCTGGTCTTCTGGAGTCACTTCCTGTAGAAAATAGGCTACTTCCTGTTATTAAGATGTCCCTTCCTGTCTCCAGGAGCCACTTACTGTTTACAACAGACCACTTCCAGTCACTATGGCACCACTTCCTGGTCTTCTGGTGTTACTTCCTGTTTACAACAGCTCACTTCCGTTCACTACGGCATCACTGCCTGGTCTTTGGAGTCACTTCCTGTTGGAAATAGCCTACTTCCTGTTATTATGAAGTCACCCCCTCTATCCAAGGATCACTTGCTGTTTACAACAGCATTTCTGGTCTGTATGACATCAATTCCTGGTCTTCTGGAGTCACTTCCTGTTGACAATAAGCTACTTCCTATTATTAAGAGGTCACTTTCTGTCTCCAGGAGTCACATTCTGTTGTACTTCCAGTCATTATGGCATCACTTCCTGGCTGTTGTTGAGGTCACTTCCTGTTTCCAGGAGTCACTTCCTGTTTACAACAGTGCACTTCCAGTCACTATGGCAACACTTCCTGGTCTTCTGGAGTCACTTTCTATTGAAAATAGGCTACTTCCTGTTATTATGAGGTCACTTCCGGTTTCCAAGAGTCACTTCCTATA
>PIVM01001016.1 GCA_003353945.1 Gammaproteobacteria bacterium | reverse complement strand
AAGATACTAGCGAGGCTGTATCTCGGGATACGGCAAACGCCAGTTAGTGAAACTCTGTGCAACCCCCTACATGACATAGTTGAGCGAGTATGCAAAGTGGCACTAGACAACTAGGGTGCCAGAGCGAGGACATTGCATTCGCAATAGTTGGGTAACATTGACATGTTCCTTCCTAACGAAGAGGAACATAAGTTACTGTACGAAGAGGAACATACTAAGCTACTGTAGGAAGAGGAACCATGTTCCTATAGCAATAGGTACATATATTGATAGAAACATAGTAGGTACATAGGAAATGAAAAATCACTCTTCTGGTGTCCGGAACTACGGATAGTAAAATAGTGAATAAGGCTATTTGTTTGATTGCTACGACGACTTAATTGCGCGTGTGGTGATTGGCGGTTAAAGAAGAGCCTCGTATCATCGATCCAGGTACGAGAACCGCGGCGTGATCGGGAATGGGTTTTCATTCTTGAGATCTTTTATTATATTTGCTAGCACCATTGCCATCTTGCAGCATTCACTCAATGAAATATATTCTGCTTCAGTAGTTGACGTCGCAACTAGTCCCTGTATTTTACTTCTCCAGGAGACGGGGGATCCGCCGTACGTGAATAG
>PIVM01000146.1 GCA_003353945.1 Gammaproteobacteria bacterium | reverse complement strand
GTTGGAATCTTCGAAGACCGGTCGGACGAACGGCGGGTCATCCTGCTGCTCGATCTGTTGGGCCGAAAAGTCCGGGTGACCGCGCCCGTGGAACACCTCGCCGCCGCATCCTAAACGCGGCGGTCAAATTTTGTTGTTGGCACTTTGGGCGATCCGGCTTCACCCAAAGTGCGGTAGCGTGGGAAAATTGGGCCGGCAAATCCGGACCGCCAACTGGAAAGTTGAGATCGCCATCGCCATCGGTTCGGTACGAGCTGCTGACCTTCCCCTGGAAGCCGGACGCGTATCGCGCGCGTTGATTCGGATGAAACATGTACGTTAATTTCAGGTCCTCTCAATGAAATACACTCTTCATATCGGCCAAAGCAAAACCGGCACTACGGCGCTTCAGGATTTTCTGTCGAGGAACCGAAAGAAACTTAGAGAATTTGGGATATGCTACCCCGATTACTACAGCGGTGGGGTGGCTCTCAATCTCGAAAATCACAACGCTTTTTCCGAATCCCTGACAGGTCATAAGAGATTCCCACGGTTCACGGCAGAAAAATATTTCAAGCAATTTAATGATCAAGCCGAGAAATTTGGTTGCCACACTATTCTGCTCAGTGCGGAAAGTTTCTTTGGGGGGCATCCCCGCGCTTGGGAAATTCCGCCGGACCGTGATTATGCCGACATGTACGGCGCCAAACTGCAAAAACTAAAATCACTCATTAAGGAGCAACCTTGTGTCGTCGTCGTTTATCTGCGGCGACAAGATGAACGGCTGGAATCAATTATTGCTCATTCCATTCGTTATGGGGGACTGACCCCCCACCATACGTATGAAAGCGATGAACAGATCGTGCAGATGGATTTGCCGAGAATGGACTACGCCCGCACCTTGGAGTTCTGGAAGAATATTGTTGACCCTCTCGAAATAATCGCCGTGCCGTATTCCAAAGGTCTCGCAAACGGTCAAGACACCATTGCTGATTTTTTAGGCCACCTTGGCCTGGAACCAAGTGACTTCGTATTTCCAGGGCTTGGTCATGATGAACACAGGAGCCTGAGCGCCGAAATAATTGAGTTTAAAAAAATTCTTAACAGGCGGCCTAAAAGTAAAAACGAAGAACGTGTTACACACTTCATATTGAACAAGTTGGACGACGAGATCGGAAGCCGCAGAAAGTACAAAATCGACCCGGTTCTGAAGCAGTGGGTTATGTCTTCACTGCAACATTCAAATGACCTGCTGGCGGATATTTACGGTGAAAGCCCGGGCAAACCCTTCTTCCCATCTCCTGAAACCGAAAAAACCTTAGATAAAAAATCACTTCCGGTCGACATCGCGGCCATTGAGGATGAGTTCAAAAGAATGCGCCGCACGCCCCAAATTACCATTTTATACATCAGAATAAGCGCCGCGAGGTACTTAAGAAAACATTCCCCATTTATTCACGCTGTGTTGCGCAGAATATTCCACGTTCTATCTAGGTCAGGCCGCTGACCATGCTCATCCGGAAAGCTACTACAACCGGACCCGCCATGAGGATAACCCGCACATATAGGCCAGGGCCGCCTCGTTGACCACGCAGCCGCCCCGGCCGGCCCGCAGCAGGTCTAGCCAAGGCGCGATCCGACAGCGCCGGCAACTAAGGTCGGATCCGTTCCAATTTTGAGACCGGTAGAGATGACAAAAAACGAAGAAAATAAACAATCCGGCGTTGCAGGAGTGCTGTATGGGTTGTGGGGCCTGCTTGAACTCAGGCGTAAACTACAAATCTTCGTCACATCTCTTCTTATTATTGTTTCTGGTTTTGCTGAGATGGTGAGCATTGGAGCTGTTGTTCCATTTTTGTCCGCGCTTGTTTCACCGGAATTATTGAATAAGTTCGAACTTGTTCTATGGATCACTGACGCTCTTGACATTCAGGGGCGTGAAGACCTTCTCTTTTTTTTAACCGTAACGTTTTGCTGTTCGGCAGTTGCCGCAGGACTAATTCGAATGACGATGTTTTGGGCGAACAGCCGCCTAACTTTGTTGATCGGCCACGACATCGAGGCACTGGTCTTTAAAAGAACGCTGCATCATCCGTATCACCGGCACATCGCACGCCACAGTGGCGAAGTGATTGCAACGATTGATAAAGCGAAGCTTACCGGAGCTACGTTTTTTGCGGCAATCAGCATCGTGGAAGGAGCAATTGTCGGCTCGCTGATACTGGTTGCGCTGGTGTCGATCAACTTCGCCGTGGCAATGTGGACTATCGGCGTTCTAGGCGGCGCGTACGTTAGCGCCTTATGGATTGCCCGGCGCTTTTTGCAAAGAAACAGCGCGGCCATTGCCCAAAGCAGAACTGCGCGCATCAAGATCATCCAAGAAGGCTTGGGTGGAATTCGCGACGTACTCCTGGACGGGGCTCAAGGGCACTTCACGCGACGCTTCAACTCGGTAAATCTGAAATTAACTCGGTCTTTAGCGATCAACAAATTTGTTGGTCAAGTTCCGCGAACGGTTGTTGAATCGATCGGCCTTGTCGCAATTGCAATCGTTTCCTACAGCTTGAGTGGGGGCGACACGTTCTCAAAATCCATCCCGATTATGGGCGCGCTGGCTCTGGGGGCTCAGCGACTAATGCCGATATTGCAACGCGCCTATTCCGGATGGGCCAGGTTGCAAGGATCACATTATTCGATGTTCGACATTATCGTTCACTTGAAGCAGGGCAACGACGACAATCAGGCCCCGGATATCTCGGAACCGATGAAATTCGAACGAACCATCGAATTTCGCAACGTCGCCTTCTCTTACGCAAAAGGCTCTCCGGCAGTCATTCAAAATTTAAACTTCAGCGTGGAAAAAGGTTCACGCGTGGGCTTGGTTGGCGCGACCGGAAGCGGAAAAAGCACGATTTTGGATTTGTTCATGGGCCTGCTGACGCCGTCACATGGCACCTTTCTCATTGACGGCGTACCACTTCTCCCCGACAAGCTACGCACGTGGCAAAGAAACATTTCCCATGTCCCGCAGCATATTTTTCTGACAGATGGAACCATTACGGAAAACATCGCTTTCGGCACCCCAAAAAATCGGGTCGACCAGGACCGTGTGCGATGGGCGGCGCGGGTGGCGCAAATTGACGGCTATATCGAATCGACGGAGGAAAAATACGATCTCATCGTCGGCGAGCGGGGTGTTAAGCTGTCAGGTGGACAGCGGCAACGGCTCGGAATCGCTAGGGCGGTTTATAAACAGTCGCCCGTCCTCGTACTTGACGAAGCGACAAGCGCCCTCGACCTCGAAACGGAATTGAAAGTCGTTCGGTCCATCGAAGAGTATGCCAAAGACACCACCCTCTTGATCGTCAGCCACCGTCACTCAATTCTGCGGACCTGCGATCATGTTTATTCGCTGGACTCCAACCGAGCCCTAGAGTTGACTGCCCCTGACGAACTGGTTCAGGGTCTCGCACTCTAGGGCGGTTTGTGACAAATCGGAGCCATAAAATGGTTCCGATTTATTCACGTGAATCCGGCTCTATCCTTTGGCTGAGGTAAATTCGTCAACAGAACCTAAGACTCATGCGAGAAGAAACCACTGAAATGGAAAAATGCTTAGTCACTGTTGCCATCACCTGCTTCAATGCCGAAGAAACAATCGAACGTGCGGTTTTGTCCGCCGTCTCCCAAACGTGGCGCCCCATTGAGATTTTGGTAATTGATGATGCATCTACGGATAGCTCCGTCACGATTGTTGAAAAACTTCAAGCAACTTACCCAAAAATCCGACTGATTAAAAACACTAAAAATACTGGAGTGGCAACAGCAAGAAACATTTTGTTTGCAGAGTCTAAAGGTGAGATCGTTTGTTTTTTTGATGATGACGATTACTCTGTACCAAGCCGCATACAAGAACAATGGGAGAGAATTATCGACTATGAAAAATCAAATAACACCAATCTAATCATTTGTTATTGTAACCGCAACGTGATCAAACACGGGGAACATCATGTCGACCACATAGTAAATAGTATTGGGAGAACCCTTCCTGAACCGAGCGGTGAAGTTGTTGCCACGTTTATTTTAGGTATAGATTCGCCACATCAGTTTTCGTGGGGGGTGCTTGGCAGTGGTACGTTAATGCTTAGGAAATCGACGTTTGAAAAAATTGGCACTTTCGACGCCGCTTTCCGCCGTTGTGAAGAATGGGATTACGCGATCAGAGGCGCATTTCAAGGTGCCCATTTCATTGCCGTCGATCAACCGCTCATCACTCAGTACAAAACCCATGCCGCTGATAAAAGCGGGAATGTTTCGCTAAAATACAGCTTACTCCTTCGCTCCAAATATCGTGACTATCTACAGTCACAAAAATCGTATCTGCGCTCAGTTGCGATAGCTCGTATGCGTCATCACGGGGCGATTGGCAATGTAATGCGGGCTCGCTTCTGGCGTTTTGTTTCATGCCTCGCTTAACTGAAGTTCAACAGTTTAAGGGGAGCCCGAAATATGCCCACAGACCGCAAACGCAGGTCCGGCGCTTCCACTTTCACCTGGTTCGGATGTACCTTGTGCTCGGATGCGATCTCTTGAATCGTCCTGTTGCCCCGTAGCGCTTCCAGCGCCACACGGGCCGTGTGAAGTGCCGGCGTCGCGTCGTCATGTCGTATTCCTCTTACTCGGCGGAATACACCTTAACTGAGCCGCCAAACTGTCCAACGATGTGGGACCACCTCAGTGTGGAAAGCATACCCTTTGATTCCAGAAGCTTTGACTTTGTCGTAATGAGCGAAGTCATTGAGCATTTAGAGGACGCCATTCTGCACAAAGGGCTTGAATGAGGTACGACGGGTGTTGAAAGACCACGGCATGTTCCTCGGGACGGTGCCTTGTAACGAAGATCTTTCGCGTGAAACCTTTCGTTGCCCCTCATGTATGCAATCCTTTCATCGTGTTGGCCACGTGAGGAGCTACTTACCTCATGAACTCAAGGATATATTAAGAAAGAATTTTTGTGTACAAGCGTGTCACAGATTCCTCGGAATGCACATCAACTGGAAGGGTTGTTTGCTGCACCAATGGAATGACTTTCCGTTCAAGTTAATCAGGCTCTTCAAGCCGAACGTCCGTGCTCCGCACCAGATCGAATTCAACATATTTTTTGCCGCGCGAAAGATTAAAGAACTTTGATGGCCAGCGTAGATTTGATGTCCGTCTCAAAGCAAGGCGTTGCGCTGTATTTCTACAGTTTGTCCGGGGCTGGGGGAGCAGGGAGGATGATCTGTCACTTAGCCGGTGCTCTCGCAGATAAAGGAGTCGCCGTAACCTTATTTAGCTGGGATCCGCCCAATGCTAAATCTTACTATCCTATTCACCCTGGCGTCTGCTGGGTGCGGCTTGGGTTTCGTACTGGAATCGCAGATAAATTCCGGCGTTTTTGGAAGATGTACCGGCATCTGAAATCACAAGGCATTAGTATATTCATTGGCTTTGTAATGAGTGCTGATAAAGTTGTATACGCTGCTACGAAATTATCCGGAGTTACTCTAATTGTCGCCGAGCGCAACGCACCATCCATGTATTGGTTGCGCTACAACCGGTGGCAGCGTGCAACATGTTTTGCCCTAATGCATCTGGCGGACCGCATCGCGGTCCAGATTCCAAGTTTTGCCGAGTGTTATCCGGCGAGCCTGCGCCGGCGTATCGAAGTGATCCCGAATCCGGTGCCGCCGGCCAGCCGAATGGCACGCCCCGACATGGCGAATGAGGCAGGACGCTTCGTGCTGCTTGCGGTAAGCCGGCTGGACAGCGTGCAGAAACGTATCGATTGTCTGATCCGGGCTTTCGCACGGATTGCCCGGACATATCCTGAATGGGATTTGCGTATTGTCGGTGATGGCCCGGAGGATGGCGCACTACGCCGTATCGTAGCCGAAACCGGGTTATCCGAACGCGTAAGTTTCGATCCGGCCAGGGCCGATGTCTTCGATGTGTATGTCCAGGCGCATCTGTTTGCCATTCCATCTTTGTGGGAGGGATTCCCCAATGCTTTGGCCGAGGCGCTCAGCCACGGTTTGCCGGCTGTCGGCTTTGCCGGTGCGGCAGGCGTGGCGGATTTGATCGGCGATGACGCCGGTTGGCTGGCCCCGGGGCTTGATGATGAAGCCTCGTTCGCGCGGGCTCTGGCGCCGGCTATGGCAGACGGTACGGAACGCGCTCGCCGGGGGGCACGGGCTGTAAAAAATATGGAGGCATTTGCCCCACAGGCCCAGTTCGATCGTTGGACCCAACTCATCAATGATGTGGCCGAGGAGCCGGCACGGTGAGCCGGCCACTCGTCACCATCGGCCTGACCGCCTACAACGCTGCCGATACGGTCGAACGTGCCCTGGCATCGGCGCTGGCACAGACATGGCGTCCTATCGAGGTGGTGGCTGTCGACGATTGCTCCAACGACGGGACGCGCGAAATTCTTGAGCAGCTGGCGAAGCGGCACACCGAATTGCGGGTGTTCGCCACCCCGATCAACGGCGGTGCCTCCGTGTCGCGCAACCGCATCCTGGAGGAGGCTCGAGGTGAATTCGTCGTGTTTTTCGATGACGACGACGAAAGCTTGCCGGAGCGGATCGTCGAGCAACATGCGCGCATAGCGGATTACGAGAACAAGTTCGCGGATAGGGCGCCGGTGATCTGCCATACCGCCCGCAAGCTGGTCTATCCACACGGTGAAGAACGCGTGGAGCCGACCATGGGGCAGATCGAAGACAAGCGCGCGCCCGCCGGGCCTGCCGTGGCGCGGCGCATTCTCTTGGGTACGCCGCTGGAGGATGGTAATGGTGCCTGCCCAACCTGCAGTCAGATGGCGCGCCTGTCAACGTATCGCCTTGTGGGGGGGTTTGATACGTCATTACGGCGGAGTGACGATACGGATTTCAACATTCGGCTGGCAGAGGCCGGCGGGCATTTCGTTGGCATCGCACGCCCACTGGTCATCCAGACAATGACCAAGGGCTCTGAAAAAAGCCTGGCTAAGGAATACCGCGACATGAGGCTGTTGATGGAAAAACATCGCATCATCATGGAGCGCGAGGGGCAGTACGATTTCTGCCGTCACTGGCTTGACGCAAAGCAGGCTTGGCTGGAGCGCCGTCGTATGGACTTTGCGCGACAGTTGCTCGCGCTGGGTCTGACTCGCCCTGTCCTGACGATGCGCCGCTTGCGCATGGCCTTGCCGAATGCCGGTCTGAACCGGGCCTTCAGTCGCTTCCATACAGCCGGCGGTGATTTGAGGAAGTCATAAGTGGCACACAGTTGGGGGGGGCGAATGAAATGGGCACTCAAGATCATTGCCAGATTGCTGGTAGCCGGACTCCCCGTGCCCTATGCCCTCTGGAAGTCGATCGGTATCTTCCCCACGGTCTACCACACCAAAGGTCAAACGGCATCCCGCCCGCATGCTCCACCTCATGGTGGAACATGGGCTCAACCCAAGCACAGATGTGCTGTCATTACAGATACAAGGTCACCGATCCGTTAGTGTTGAGCGGCCCCTCGGGCCTTGTCGAGCACCACCAGGAGTTCGTATGCAATCGGGCCAACAGGCGGTCCAGGGTGGCGAGGCCGGTCCGCGTTGTGAAGATGTCTCGTTACAGATACTAGGTCAGTTCATGTCTACAGCTATCAGCCCGGCCGCTGAGCCACGCATCACCGTTGGTCTGACTTGTTTCAATGCGGGGCAGACCATCGAACGGGCACTTCGATCTGCACTGGCACAAGAATGGCCTGATCTGGAGGTGGTGGTAATCGATGACTGCTCGACGGATAACTCCTGGGAGATCATCGACCGGATCGCCAAGGCTGATGCCCGTGTCAGGGCTGTGCGCCATGTCGTAAACGGCGGTGTGGCGGCGGCACGTAATACCATCCTGGACTCGGCATCGGGCGAATTCGTCGCTTTCTTCGATGACGACGACGAAAGCGTGCCCGAACGTGTCCGTGTGCAGTATGAGGCGCTGCGTGGATACGAGACGGCGCGTGATGTCGGGTTGATCGCCTGCTATGCGTCGGGTGCGCGCCGTTACCCCAACGGCTATGAGTTGCGGGCTAATGCTATCGGCTCACGGCCACAGGTGCCGAATGGCGGCATGGTGGCCGATTACCTCCTGTTCAACGGCAGGAAGGATGGATTTTTCTACGGTGCGGGGACGCCGACCTGCGCCTTGATGGCACGCTTCTCGACCTTTAAGGCGGTGGGCGGTTTCGATAGCAGCCTGCGCCGGGTGGAGGACGTGGATTTCGCCATACGTCTAGCCTTGGCGGGCGGGCATTTCATTGGTTGCCCAGAGTCCCTTTATCTGCAGCATGCTACGGTGGCGGCGGACAAGACCCCGCAAGAAAATCTTAAGGCCCAACTGCGACTAATAGACAAATATTCGGACTATCTGATGCGGAAAGGGCGGTATGGTTATGCTCGTGACTGGTTCAATATCCGCTTCTATCACTTCAGCGGCCGGCGCATGAAACTGCTGGCCGCGTTGATCATGTTTCTGATGCGGCACCCCATTGCGGGTCTGAAGCATCTGTTGCGTTCCGCGCCGGGTCGGATCATCCACGAAAATAGGATACACGGTGCAAAGCCATGGCATTGATTAAGACAATAGTGAAGTTAATTGTCCCTAGTGGAGCGCGGCGAACGTTGAGGCAGGCGCAGAAGTCAGCCGTTTATTTCTTTCGGCGGCAGGGAATCAGGATTCCCGTAGCAAGGTCAGCGCTGCTGAAGATCATTGTTGGTGCTGCGATGACGCGCCAAGCGGGCTGGTATTCAACAAACGAACAATGGCTCGATATCACTAACGCCCAACATTGGAAAAATGTATTCTGTGGCAAGGCACTCCTCACACATGTGTTGACAGAGCATGTCTTCGAGCACCTGACAGAGGATGAAACAAGGCGAGCGTTAGGCCTACTTTGGCAGCATATGCTGCCGGGTGGAAGAATCAGGATTGCAGTTCCGGATGGATATCATCCGGACTCTACCTACTTAAAGCACGTCGGCATAGCAGGCATTGGTGCCGATGCGGAAGACCACAAGCAGCTGCTTAATTCGGATTCGCTCTGCCGTTTTCTTGAAGACGCGGGGTTCGTCTCTGAGATGCGTGAGGGGTATCGAGGCGATGGCGAACTCGTGCAGAAACCAATAAATCCGTCTTCCGGATTGGTCATAAGAAGCCGGAGCAATGCTGAGACGATGGCAGACAGAAAGGGGTGGGACTTTGTGGACGCCAATACATCACTGGTAGTTGACGGCATCCGACCGGTATGACTTCCATCATTCTCGGAACCCTATCGATGGACAAAATGGCCGGAGGTCTGGAAAAAAATATTGCTTTGCTGGCAAATCATCTTGCGCGTAGCGGCCACAAGGTGGGTCTGGTGACTTTTGATAGCCCAGGAGCGACCTCATTCTTCGAATTGGACTCATCCGTCGCGTGGCACAAGGTCGGGCGTACCAAGCCTCATTCAGCAATCGGATTCTGGGATCGCTTGGGTCTGATAAGCCGAATACGATCCGTGATTAAGCAGGCAGGGAATCCAATCGTTGTGTGTTTCCATCATGGGATCCTCCCGAGATTTTACCTTGCTGCGTTTATGCTGGGTTTGCGATTGGTTTGTTCGGAACGCAGCTCAATCACTTTGTACAGCTACATCCGACAGGCTAAATGGTCGCTCGGATTCATAATGCTCGGTTTGGCTGACCGTATCACTGTTCAGTTTAAAGGTTATGCTGATGACTATCCGGTGTGGCTCAGGGGGCGAATTCGTGTCATTCATAACCCTGTTTACGCCCCCCTTGATCTCGCCAATCCGCCTGTGTCGAGCCTCGGAGGCCGATTCAAGCTGTTGACGGTGGGAAGGCTCTGTGCCCAGAAAAACCAAAAGGCTCTGATCGATGCATTCGCGAGCGTGTGTCTGGAGTTCCCCGAATGGGATCTGCATATTGTGGGTGAAGGTGAGTTGGCCGACGAGTTGGTTGTCCACATCAAAAATAGCAACTTGGTGGGACGTGTCTTCCTTGAAGGTAAGCAGAAAAATATATCGGATTGGTTGGCTAACTCTCATTTGTTTTGCATGCCATCGCGTTAGGAGGGTTTTCCGAATGCCTTGGCCGAGGCAATGGCGCATGGTCTGCCTTGCATCGGGTTGAAAAATTGTGCGGGGATTTGAAACCTGATTTCCGACGGGGTTTCAGGTCTGTTGGTTGACGAAGAAGAACTCGCAAATGCCCTGTGTGAGTTGATAAGTTCACCAGAAAGAAGGGACGAAATGGGTAAAGCCTCAATGGATTTAATCTCGCACTATCGTCCGGAGGATAGCTTTCAACAGTGGGACGGGTTGTTGGCAGAGTTCAACGACTTCCAATGAAGTTGCTCTTTGCCATCAAGAATCTTACTTCGGCAGTTGGTGGCGCCGAACGTGTGTTTTGCACCGTGTGTTCTGAGTTGGCGGTACGTGGCCACGAGGTTTCCATTGTCACATTCGATCACCCGGGGGGGCAG
>PIVM01000349.1 GCA_003353945.1 Gammaproteobacteria bacterium | reverse complement strand
TCACGTTCCATCGCTTCCCTCCAGTGTCTTATGTGGATTGCTTGTTTCCAACTGCCCGGTAGGTTGTGTGTCATTGTCATGGCCATGCAGAGACCGAGATTGACCTCTTCTGGTTGTGTTAAGTCGAAGTTCCTGTCGACCGGCGCCTCTGGTTCATCTAGAGCAGAGTCATCCGTTCTGTCCTCACTGGTGACTGAATCATCTCGTATTTGATCATGTCACTTCTTTATCTCGAGGGTGCCAGAGGGCATATGGCTTGGGTCAAACTGGCGTCTCGCTCTGGTTGACCGACGGGGGGGAAGCTCTATCTGGCTGTGTGGTGACTCAATTCCTTGCTCAACGTCATATTCATGATGACTGTTATCCGTATTATCGAAAATGTTGTATACATCATCACCGTTGTTTGTATTAAGGTCAATACTGTGGTTATCATCAGTGTGATCCGTATCGTCAATGCTGTCGTCGTTGTCAACGTTATCGTGTGCACTGTATTCATTTTTACTGACATTTTCGTATGTATTTTCGCCACTTTTGATGCCGTAAGTGCCATCGCCGTTGTCAGCGTTACCGTATGTATCGTATGTATTCGTTGTCACAGATGTTGGTGATGGGGCTCCTGCGACTTGTTCGAAAAATACAACTGAGTACGCTTTGCGTAGTTGGTTGGTTCTTGTGTCCAGGATCACCCATTCAGGGGAATTTGTAGAGTATCCAACCATCATGCCTTGCCAGGCCGTGGGTTTTAGCTTGCCCCTTCTTTGTGGTTTAGGTATTTGCACAAACGCCTTGCATCCAAAAACTTTTGTATTTGTCAGACTAGGTTTGTCTCCAGTAGCCATCTCTAATGGTGTTTTGTCTTGCAGTGTTGTACTGGGAGTCCTATTCAGTAAGTAAGTAGCTGTTATCATGGCCAAGGGCCAGTACTTGAGTGGTACTTCCATTGTGCTTAATAGGGACCTTGTTTTGACTGCCAAAATGCCGATCATTCTTTCGACTTGGCCGTTCATTTCTTGGTGGTCGACAGGGCATGACCTGCTTTTCAATCGATGTGAGGCACATGTTGATATCCATTCACTAGCGGTGAACTGGCTGCCTGCGTCTGTTTGAATGCACGTTATTTTCTCCTTTAGGTAAGGTGCAACGTGCAGTAGGTAATGATGCAGTGTTTCAACAGCTACTTGTGCAGTTGCGTTTCTGACTGGATATGTTTTCAGTAGTTTGGAAGTTCTGCAACTATACACGTAAGCGCCAACTTCGCCCTTCCAACTTGTTTCTCCCTGTCCCATGGGCATGTAATCGACCTGTACCACTGTCTCACCGCTTCTCACAGCTTTATTAGATACGGGTCGTCTCATGGGCTTCGTAAGGGCGCAAATGTCACATGTTTGAGGGTCATACTGGGTTGCATGTTTGGGCACTAGATTATTTTTCACGAGTTGTGTTATTTTCTCTTTGCTGATGTGGCCCAACCTTCTGTGCCAGATTTCAGGGTTGTTATGGCTCTTTCGTCGTGTTGTGAACGCGGCTACTACGTGAGGTTTTGTTAAGGGTAGGGTCCATAGGTCACCCTTAAGTTGCAGGTTAATTCGAGCTGTACTGCTCGCTATATATGTTTCTTCTGCAGAGATGTATACTATTACTCCATGTTTGACTAGCTGTGAAACACTTATTAGGCTGAAATTCAACCCTTGTGCGTAATATACGTTCGATAAGGTGAGTTGGCCATCTGAGGTAGGTATGTTTGCTGTGCCTTTTAACGTTAATTGTAGTGTTTGGCCGCCAGCAGCCGTAATTGTTTCTTGTGTATGAACGATGGATTTGGGTTCCATGTATTTGAGATCGGCCATCAAATGGCAAGAGCAAGCAGAATCAACATATATTGGTTTATCATTTTCTACAGCTGCAACTATGTTTGATGAGCTGTTTGCCCTTTTTGTTTTACATGTTCTTTGGGTGTGGCCAGTCTTGCCACAATTGTAGCACGTAACGTTATATGACTTATTATTGCTCATCTTGTTATTATATGTCCAGGCCGGTCTGAGATCCGGATTTAGTATCCAGCATTGTTCTTTCGTGTGGCCCTTTTTGTTGCACCCGGCACACACTTTTAAGGCTGCAAAGCCCTGCATGGGCACTGTTGCATGGATTTGAGTTTCTTTTTCTTCATCATAAGTTTCGTTGAGGAGTTCCCTCAACTGATTAATTTTCAGTGGGGTTCCTGCAAGTATACTTCCTTTATACAAGGTGAGGACTTGCTTGTACGGGTGATGGGGTTGGGTCTTTATTCCCGCAATGAACCGTCTCATTAGTTGACTTTCGGTGAAGTCTTCATTTAATTTTCTCAGGTTTTCGTTTATGGAGGTCAATTGCATCCATAACTTATCTGGGTGGTCTCCCACCCCCAGAACGGCGTCATTCCATTTACGTGTGAAATTTTCCACGCGCAAGTCTTTCGAACATGTTTCGAAATGCGCCACCAGGTCAGCCCAAGCCCTGACCCCGTCCTTCTCATATCGTAATCTATCTCTAACGATAGATTTTTGTATACCGGTACTGTC
>PIVM01000032.1 GCA_003353945.1 Gammaproteobacteria bacterium | reverse complement strand
CTCCCTCACCTTCGTTGTTCAAATGCTTACATATTCCAATATGCTCCCATTTGAACGCCTCGGTGAGAAAGCATGATTCTGCGCCTAATTGGAAAATTTATTATTTCCGAGGCCCTTATTTGATAAAGGGAGTTGAATCGAATATCAAATGGAATAGTGTCAGGGATGATTGACGAGACATCAGTAAATACCGATTTTGTTCATCCAGAAGATAAAAAAGCCCTGCAAGGGCTTTTTTATCTTTGTTTATCAGCTAATTGATAGGTCAGTATCCCTGAAGGCTGGCATAGCGATCACGATGAAATGCGGCATCCCCAAGAATTTGCATTGCAGCGCGTGCTCGTTTGAGAAAAAGGCCAACATCCAGCTCGTCTGTCACGCCGATTCCACCATGCATTTGAGTTGCTTCGTTGGTAACCAACTGGAAGGTGTCACATAGTCGTGCTTTGGCTAGGCTGGCCAGTTTTGGCAGTTCTTCCGGTTTTTCGTCAACAGCCGTCAAGGCTTCTAAAACCACGGATTTGCATAGCTCGATTTCAGTGAACATGATGGAACAGCGGTGTTTGAGCGCTTGGAAGCTACCGATCTTAACGCCAAATTGTTCTCGTTCTTTCAGGTAATCTAAAGTGCGATGAAACATTTCGAGGCAGCCGCCGAGCATTTCAGCCGCTAATGCAATCCGGCCTCTGTCCATCACTTGTTCAAGAACAGAGAAGCCATTGTCTACCTCGCCGAGAACGGCTGTCTCAGCCACTTCAACATTATTTAACTCTATGCGGGCTGCATTGCGGCTATCGAGCATAATGGTGCGTGTGCAGTTAATACCTTTTGCCTCACGATCGACCAAAAACAGCGTGATACCCTCCTGATCATTTGTCTCCCCTGAGGTTCTGGCTACAACGATAAGTTGATCAGCGGTATGACCATCAAGCACAAAGGTTTTGCTGCCGTTCAAACAGTAACCAGAAGCTGTCTTCTCTGCAGTGAGTGCAATAGCGGTGGGATCATGGCGAGTTTTTTCTTCAAGGGCCAATGCCAAGGTGAGTTCGCCACCAATTATTTGGGCTAGGAGCGTATCTTTCTGCTCTTGAGAGCCAGCCAGTTCGATGGCTGAACCACCCAACACTACCGTTGAAAAGATCGGTGAAGCCGCCAGAGTGTGTCCCATTTCTTCAAGAATAAGCCCTAATCCCAGATAGCCAAATTCAAGACCGCCGTATTGCTCCGGTATTGTTACTGCAGTCCAACCCAGTTCCACGATCTGCTGCCACAGCTCCGGAGAATAGCCTATGGCATCTTTCTCATTACGTAGTTTGCGCAGGGCCTCGATTGGGGCGTTACTCTGCAAAAACTCTTTGGCAGAGTCTTTCAGAATACGTTGTTCTTCGTTTAATACCAAAGCCATGACTTAATTCTCCTACAGTTGGTGACTGCGTAACATGATTGCAGGGTTTTCACGGGCATAGACTATATGCACCCAAAACTGAATTAACAACACGCCACATCCCCACCTGTTTGTAAGCTCTGAACGATCAAGCAGTGGAGTGAGCTGATGCGCATTCAAGCATAATGAAATCCCTGTGGATCACAATGACAAAAAGAGACAAACACCTAACAAAATCAGACATCTTGGGGTAAAAAGGCACCTATTTGTCAATATTTGAACATTTATTGCTCGCGGGAAGGTGGTTCTGATCAGGCAGTCGTTGTTCCCCGGATGGACGTGGAAAAGGCGTCTGTTTTGATCCACACTGGAACGATCCAGATTGGAACCGTATCATCGTGCGTTATTAAATAAAGGAGAGAATGGGATGCAACGATTTGTCGATAAAATTGTGATGGTCACTGGGGCTGGGTCCGGTATTGGACAGGCATCAGCTCTGCGGCTAGCAAGTGAGGGAGCCAGCCTGCTTTGTGTGGACCTTAATCAGTCGACCCTAGACGAAACGGTAGCAGCAATTGAGGCTAAGGGCAGTAAAGTGGTGTCACAGCTGTGTGATGTGAGCAGTGAGGAAGAAGTCAATCGTAGCGTGCAAGCTTGTATCGACAGTTTCGGCAAGCTGGATGTGCTGGTCCATATGGCCGGCATTCTTCGATTTGATCATTGCGACGAATTGAGTTTGGATAATTGGCAAAAAGTGATTGATGTCAATTTGACGGGTACTTTTCTGCTCTGTAAGGCGGTTTTGCCGCATCTTGTGAAAACAGGAGGAAATATTGTTAATGCGGCGTCGACGGCATCGCTGTCTGGGCTGCCCTGGGGTACAGCCTATTCAGCCAGTAAGGGTGGCGTATTAGCGATGACCCGCACCATTGCAGTGGAGTATGCCAAGCGAGGTGTTCGGGCTAACTGTGTATGTCCAGGCGATGTTCGAACAACAATGGCTGAGAATGTTACTTTCCCAGAAAATGCAGATTTCGATTTGCTTACTCGGGTGATGTCGATGACCGGGGCTAAGGGTCCGGAAGTGGTTGCAGGCGTGATTGCTATGCTGGCTTCGGAGGATGGCAAACATATCACAGGTGAGTCCGTTCGCATGGACGGCGGAATGTTGTCTTAAATCATCATGAAATTCTCGACTTCCGTTGAGAAGTGCATGATCAGGTCATACTTGACTTAGAGCAATGCCTGTTAAGGTGTTATAAAGAAAGATAGGCTTTTAATACTAAACAATTTCAAATGCTCTCCCAAGGTTATGACGCGCGATGACATTGAATTACTGCTTTCATCAGTGGCGTATTCCCACTCCATCACTGATGTTCGTCTGATTGAAACTTATATATCCTGGGTTGTTCTGACCGGTGACTATGCCTATAAAATAAAAAAACCTGTTGTTTTGAACTACTTGGATTTTTCTACTCTGGAAAAACGCCGTCACTATTGTTCACGCGAATTAGAATTGAATCGTCGACTTGCCGCCCCCTTGTATTGTGCTGTCGAGCCCGTGACAAAGACCTTGTCAGGAGCGGGAGAGGAGGTGTCACTGGAAATCAATGGCCAGGGTGACATCATTGATTATGCGGTAAAGATGAAGCAGTTTGATGATGAAGCCTTACTGAGTTATCGCGTTACACTGCATCCTTTACCTGAGACGGTTTGGGAAAAACTTGCCGACAAAATAGCACACTTTCATGCCAGTGCGGAGCGATACATCGATAGTGAGTATGGTGATCGAAAGGCTATCAAATATGCCGTTGAGCAGAATGTTGTTCAAATTCGCCCTTATTTGACGCTTAAGGACGATATTCATTTACTCGGCCATATTGATGCATGGATGCAGGAAGTGTATCTCTGCGAAGAGGCTATCATGGTAAAACGCAAACGTAAGGGATTTGTGCGTGACTGCCATGGTGATTTGCATTTAGGCAATATGGTGTTGATCGATGATGAGATCATACCGTTTGACTGTATTGAATTTAATCGTCATTTTCGCATCATTGATGTTGCCAGTGAGATTGCTTTTACTGTAATGGATCTGGAAGTTCGTGGATTAATTGCAGAGGCCAGCCGGTTTTTAAATTTTTATCTGGAAATCAGTGGGGACTACGAAGTTTTGGCGCTGCTCTGTTTTTACAAGGTTTATCGTGCGATGGTGCGCGCAAAGGTAATTTTGCTTGCTACGTCTATCAAGGACAGAAAATCATTACCAGGCACTGAGCCTTATCGGCAATTTCAGCGTTATTTGCAACTGGCTCACCGTTATTTGGAGGAGCCTCCCGTTTTCCTGGCCATTATGCATGGGGTTTCCGGTAGCGGTAAGTCCTATATTGCCAGGCAACTAGCAGAATCTCTTGGCGCAATTCGTATACGATCTGATGTCGAACGAAAAAGAATTTATGGAATTGATCGAATGGCTAGCGGGCAGTCTGCGCTGGATAAGGGCATCTATTCTGATGTGGCTACTGACAGAACGTTTAAGAAACTTGAAGAGTTAGCGCTTGCTGTTGTAGACGATGGTTATTCCTGTATTGTGGACGCCACGTTTCTGGACTCTTTCCGTCGTCAGGCTTTTCATCGCTTGGCCAAACATTGTGACGTGCCATTTATCATTATTGATTGTCGTGCTTCAGAGCAAGTGGTTGTAGAGCGCTTATTGGATAGAACCTTGAAGGCAAATGATCCGTCTGAAGCGGATGAGGTGGTTATGCGCGAACAGTTGCAGAAAAAAGAACCTTTGTCTGCGCAGGAGCTGGAATTTACTTTTATTGTGGATACGCAGAAACCGTTCGAGATGCAGTGTTTCAAAGAGGCACTAGGTATCTGATTTTTTCTTTCAAATAAAAAAATGATACAAATTGTTCCACAGAGCGAACTTATGGGTTGTGATTAAATAACTATTCTTAGGCGCTCAGTTTCCTTAATACGGATTGAATTCATAGTATCATTTTTCCTCCTATCTCAATCTTTGGAAATAAAATTTTAAACAAGATAGATCTAATTAGTTAGATATAAGATATTTTTGTTTCCATTCATAATGAATATGGTACTATAGCTGCGCTTTTCATAGGGATTGAGGAGATTATCATGGATAGTAAAAAGCAACTTAGGTCTGTAAATACGTCTGTAAAAAGCACGTTAAAAATAAGCACACACCAAGATACGCATATAAAAAGAAAAACGTCTAATCGACAGCGCCTCATGGCGTTTTCATTGTTGTCCAGTCTTGCGCTACCAGTTTGTTCATTACCTGTTTTTGTCAATGAGTTGCACTATGACAATATAAAGACGGATGTGAATGAAGCTATTGAATTAGTGGGCCTTGCGGGTACAGATCTCAGCGGTTGGCAGCTATTGCTTTATAACGGTAAGGATGGTTCTGTTTATAAAAGTAGGGGGCTGGACGGAGTTTTTAAGAATCAGCAAAATGGTTTCGGTACGTTGGTATTCAAGCAGCAAATGCAGAATGGTTCTCCTGATGGTGTGGCGCTGGTCAATAACGTGGGCGAAGTGCAGCAATTTCTAAGTTATGAGGGAAGTTTTACTGCGTTTGATGGCGCTGCTGATGGTATGACCAGTCTGGATTTGGGCATAGCAGAAAGCTCTTCTACTAAGCTGGGATATTCTTTGCAGTTGTCAGGAGCAGGTCTCGACTGGGATGATTTTACATGGGCATTGGATGTCAGCTCTTATGGTTGGATTAACGATAAGCAGGTGTTTCCATTACTTGAACAACCGTCTTCGGAAAAAGTCACTGTGCCGGAACCGGCAAGTGGATCTCTGCTTCTTGCTGCATTATTGTTGCTTTGTTCGCAAAAAATAAAAGGGCGTTGTATTAGCTGACGTTGTATTAGTAGACATTGTATTAGCTGACAATATTAAGTCGGACGTAATCCGTAAAACGAAACAGGGTGCAATACCTGTCGTATATTGCACCCTGCTGGTTTGGTTTAAACACTATTTTTCTTGGCTTGTTTCCGATGTCCTATTATTTCTGCAGCCCTTAGGCGGTGGCCGCCGCTTTCAATTTCAGGTACAGTTCTTTGTAATAGTGCAGGCTGTCCTGCATGGCCTGTGCAGTGGAATACAAGGGTTCATAGCCTAAATGATTGCGGGCTTTTTCAATACTGAAATAGTTGTCTATTGCAATCCGTTCAACTGCCAGTGGTGGAATAGGTGGTGCTTGAATCCCGAAGCGAAAGTGCAGTGCCTGCCAGATAGCCATTGCCATTTTGACCAATGGGGCCGGGACTGCAAATTTGGGATAGGTATGTCCGACTGCTTCAAATATTGGGCGGGAAAACTCAAACACATTTACTGGGTCGCCATCGTTGATGAAATAGGCTTCGCCGGGGGAAGTCCCACCTTCAACAAGGTGTTCCGCCGCCAGGATATAGCCATGTATCAAGTTGTGAACATAGCTGTTATCTAGTTTAGCACCACTCATGCCGATTCGAGCTTTTACTAGCCCTGCAATCATTTGATCAAACATCTGTTTGAAGAATGTTGTATCGCCTGGTCCCCAAATACCGCTGGGCCTGATCGCGCAGGTGAAAATGCCTTTGTCACCATTTTGTGCCAGTACCCACTTTTCCGCGACGACCTTGGTTTCCGTGTAGATGTCATTAAAGCGGTCGGTGTAGGGCATTTTCTCGCAACCGTTAACAATGGGTTCGCCTCCAATCACTACGCTGTTACTGGCGGTGTAGATGAAACGTTTGACACCGGCCTCCTGTCCCTCGCGCAGTAGGTGTTTGGTGCCTTCGACATTGATGTCGTAGGAGCGATCCCGAAATTCTTTAGTGGCCTCACGACCGCCCTTGAGGTCAATGATGGCGGCAGTGTGAAAAATTGTGTCAATATCCTTTACAATTTCTTTGATCAATTCGATGTTACAGATATTGCCTTCAACTACTTCAAGATTTTCATGCTGTATTGGGCATGGAGCCAGATCAAAGCTGCGTACTTTAAAGCCTTGGTCCAATAACGTTTGAACAAAATTGGAACCTACAAAACCAGAGCCACCTGTGATCAATACATGGCCCAATTCAGTGGTTTTATCAAAGTCTTTTTCTGTCATCATTACCGCTCCATTTAGCTGTTTTGGCGCTATGTTACAAATTAAAGATTCTGTTAACAGTGGGGATTATAGAGTCGAGAGAGAAAAAAGGCTAGACTGCCGTGCGCAGTCTTCATCAAATGGCAATGTATCGTCTCGGACAGCCTCTTAGGATAAATCGTGTTGATGTGAGTAGATGTATGGAAAATTCGGTGCACAAACGGGTTGTTACGCTTGGGCGGCCTCGATCTCAAGAGTTGGATGATGTGATTATTCAGGCCGCAACCCGCCTGATTCGAGATCTCTCTTATGCTGAAGTGACGATGGAGGCAGTGGCCTCAAAGGCAGGTGTATCCAAAGCAACCGTATATCGACGTTGGCCCAACAAAGCTGCGTTGACGGTTGATGTGCTGCTCAGACAGGCCTTGGTTATGCAGGTGCCGTTTCAAGGTGCCTATCGGGAACACTTGATCAGAGGTATGCTGGGTTTGCGGGAAATGCTATCCAGCGTTTTTGCTGAAGCCATTGTTTCTGTGATTGTTGAGACGCAAAAAAACGAGGCGTTGCGTGGGCATTTTTACTCTGGATTCATATCAAAAATGCAGGCTATCGGTGATGCGAATCTTGAGTTGGCTATTGAGCGTGGGGAGGTCAGGGCAGATATTAGCAAGGATATGATTTTCGACCAGATATTTGGCACATTCTATTATCGCCTGCTAGTTGTGCATAAGCCGATTGATGATGCCTATATCGAGCAGATAGTGGACAATGTGATACGACAGATAGAATAAAGGCTTTATCCAGTATTTTTTTTCACCAGATAACTATTGAGCCCTGACTGGTTTAGCCAATGTGTGGCCAATTCACTTCGGCGACCGCCGTCATCGGTGACCAGGTAGATCTTTGAATTATCAAATTCCGCAATTTTTTGTCTTAAGCTTCCCAGGGGTATGTTCTGGCTGCCTTGCTGGTGTTGATGGCGATATTCTGCTGCAAGTCTTACATCCAGTAGAATGCAATCCTGTATCGGGTCACCCAGTAGTTGTTGGGCGGAATGCATATCAATGGTTTGGATAATGGCGTCACGTAGTAGCAATTGAAAGCGCGTCTTATCCAATCTGGCTAAAATGCCATCTTGAACCATGGATACTGTTGCTGAGCGCGGTGTTTCAGCGAGTAATGCATCTTCACCAAAATAATCGCCTGGGCCTCGAACAATGCATTCGTCTTCCTGCCCATCAAGAATAATCTTAACTCTGCCATGTTTGATAACATAAAAATAATCGCCAGTTTCGCCCTTGCGAATAATTGTGTCGCCGGTTTGATAATTTGTGTCTTCAAAAGCAGCAAACATTTGCTGGATATTGGTTGGTGTAATCTTGGAAAATAGCGGAGACTGCAGGAGATTCCACATCCAATCCGGTTCTGTTTCTTCATCGGTCTCTGCTGTGGGTATGGTCCCGAACAGCTGTTGGTTGATATTCACCACATTGTCTTGCGACTGGCTGCGTGCTAGCAGATAGTCGATATAATCCTTGTTGAAAGCCAGCACTTTTACTTGGCATTTGGCGATAGCTGCCGCTTTTCCCGCAACTTTTTCTTCCAGCGGGTAGCGAGCAGCGTGGTCTGTTGATTCAATTCGACATCGAGAAAAGATTGAACTGCGAATATCCACAATACCGCTCACCAGGTAGAAGCTCTGATGACTAGTGTCAGGTTCATTTTTGCGGAACAGATAGTCGCCTTTGTCGAAATTCAGCATGATGGATTTTTCGATCAATTGCCCATGAAACTGATCATCAATGAGCATCAACGGATGAAATCGCTGAATCTGATGTCTGCTGACATGTGGCGGCAAACAGTTCATGCAAAGCGACCTCCCGAACTTAATCTCGTGTTATTGTCCAAGCAGTATAAAACGAAAAGTTATCTAACATAATGAATTTATTGATCTAACAGAGTTTTTATAACAGGATGATCAGTGATATATCATGTCTTTCTCGACATGACGTAGTAACAAAAATATGTCGATTCGGCCTGATTTTTATTATCTATTGGGAATTGGAGTAATCATTTTTGCTAAATTGTTTTGCTTGTAATTGCAATATGCAAAAAATGTTACGCCTCGTATCATTCGAGCAAAGGGCTTGGTCGGCATATAAGGGCTTGGTCGGCATATAAAGCCACCATTAAAAAGTGGCTTTATATTCCATTAAGTTTGCACGGGATGTTTTGTGGAAATTATGCTCGATGAGAAGGATTTGAACGGAGGTTTATTTCCTTGGCTCTTGAAATTTGTTCTGCTGGTTATTCCACTCTGGTTATTCTACATTTGTTACTCTACAACAGCATCACTAAACTCAGTGGGATCCCCCAAGCTTCGTCTATAGGAAGGCGGTGACTTGCCATCGATATCAGCAATCTCATACTCACGTGCTAATTCAGCGCCAACCCAGACTTTACCACTACGCGACATTAATTCTGGATCTTTGGCAAGAGCATCAACAACCTTGCCAGAAAATTCCGGTGATTCCGCGACAGCGACAGCTTTACCGTAAAGGTCTGGAGATTCTTCGAAGGCGGCCATTGTTCGTTCGGTCTTCAGCAGGCCCATCCACAGCGAAATAACGGCCACATTATACGGTTTGAAATCGACAGCCATATCGTGAGCCATTTTATCCACTGCTGCCTTACCGGCACCATAGGCGGGGCCATGCATATAACAACGGCCACCAAAAGAGGAGGTGTTGACGATAAGCCCCCCCGCATCCTCTAACAGCAAAGGTGCCGCATAATAACTGGCAACGTAAGTCGAGCGCATGCCGACATCAAGAATCGTTTGAAGTGACAGAGGTTTCTTCCAAAATGGTCCCTTATCCACCAGTCCGTCTGGCAGACAGATGGCGTTATTAACCAATATATCCAAATGCCCGCATTCAGATTTTACTTGCTTAAATAAGGCTCGCACCTGCTCGTCATCACTGTGATCACAAATAACTGGGATTCCTTTTCCGCCGCGTTGATTGATTTCTTCTGCAGTCGCAAAGACCGTGCCGGGTAGCGGTGCATCCCCTTCATTTTGGCTGCGGCCGGTGACGAAAATGGTTGTTCCAGCTTCGGCCAGAGCAAGGGCGATCCCTTTGCCAGCTCCTCGGCTTGCTCCTGTTACAACAATAACGCGGTCCTGAACGAGTCCCATCTTACGCTCCTCAGTGATTGCACTTATAAACTCGTGAGTTAAATGCTGATATATCTAACAAGCTATATTTAATAAAAAAAGGCGCAATACTGCTCTTGATTGCGCCTTACGAACCTATTTGTATGAGTTTTTAATGGCACCCATATAGGCTGGTCTGTCTCCACCACCGTGAACCGTGACGGTAGAACCGCTTACATAGCTTGATAAAGGCGACGCCAAATATAAGCAGGTATCGCCAATATCTTCAGGTCTAGCCAGGCGGCGAAGAGGGACTGTTTCACAGATTCGTCCAATGGTCTCTTCATCGCCATAATGAAGATGGGCTTTTTCTGTCTTGATCAAACCGCAGGTGATCGTATTCAGTCTCACTTTTGGCGCCCACTCCAGGGCTAGCGAAGTGGTAAGACTTGCCACTCCAGCTTTGGCTGCACCGTATGCGGCGGTGCCGGGAGAAGGCCTGATGGCGCTGACGCTACCGATATTTACAATAGCACCGCCCTCATCCTGTTTTTGCATGGCTTTGTTGGCTGCCTGGCAAAAGAAGATGGTTGCAGTGAGATTCAAGCTAATCACATCATTTGTATATTGAGGAGTTGCTTCGTTTGCTTTCTTATACGGTGTTCCACCTGCATTGTTGATAAGAACATCTAAGCGACCAAATTTCTCTACGGCAAAATCAACGACCTTAGTCACTTGATCAAAATCACGAACATCAGCTGTAGTGAAAGCAGCAACATTTCCGTCAACTTCCGGGAGTGTTTCTGGCTTCTCCAGATCGCATACAACAACGTTGGCGCCTTGTTCCAGAAAACGGATTACAATGCCACGTCCTACGCCTGTGCCGGCCCCCGTTACGATGACGGTTTTGCCAGTAAAATCGACAGGATTTCTCATAAATACCTCAATAAATTTTTGCTTACAGTAGTTTTGTAATAAGTTGGATTAAGCACAAGTGCCATTGAAACCCGGCTTTTTTCGGAAGGCGGATGCTAAAGCGCCGTTGTGAGCGTGTCAATGTTCCAAAATAAATTACTACCAATGTGTGGCTATTTTGATACAAATTGCAGATTCTTCGCCCGTGTGAGCGAGTGGAGAAAAAACCGAATAAGGGATTTCAGAATCTATAATACGCTTTAAGTATATGATGTAACATCATGATATAATGTAATATATGTTTGTCTATATTAAAGCTTAGCTGCTAGCTAAAGGGCGGGCTGAATCCAGGGACATCCATGTGGGGTTCTGTTTAACCATTTTGAAACTGTACCGTTTTGTTATTATGTTGATAGATGTTAATCCATGAACGGATTAAATTCTCATTAATCCAGGTGCATGCTTATTGTCTGTGGCAAACTGCTGCTGTTAACATGCGGAACGATATGTTTCGTAATTGTATTATTGTCGTTTCTTTGACGAGTATTAAGGCCATTGAGATGAACGATTTTTTCATTGCAACTGTCCTTTAATGCACGTATAAACGACCATCCAAAAATGATTCCAACTCCCAAATATTGTATGTAAATTAAGTGGAAGTAACTATGAACGAAGCTTTACCAACTATCGCTATTCTCGGTGGTACCGGAGCCTTGGGCACTGGACTGGCACGTCGCTGGGCACAGGCCGGCTATAAAGTTATTATTGGCTCACGTACATTGCCAAAGGCGCAGGCTGCGCTGGATGACCTTGAGGCGTTGATGCAGGAGAGGGCTGTCAGCTCGGTAGCTGTGGAGGCGATGGAAAATCTGGAAGCCGCTCAAAATGCCGACATTGTCGCCATGACAGTGCCTTATGAACATCATGGTTCAACCCTCGAAACGGTCAAATCAGCGCTAACAAGCAAGATTCTTGTGGATGTCACTGTGCCATTAAAGCCGCCAAAGGTGGGTACGGTGCAATTGCCTGAGGCTGGCTCTGCTGCTCAGGAGGCACAGGCGTTGTTAGGTGATGAAGTCAGAGTCGTCTCTGCCTTTCAGAATGTGGCCGCCCATCATCTGCAGGAGGGGCATGGCATTGAATGTGATGTGTTGGTGACAGGCAACAATAAGGAGGCAAGAGCTGACGTGATAAAGTTGGTGCAGGCCTGCGGTATGCGAGGATTTTCAGCCGGTCCATTAGCGAACGCGGCAGCGGCGGAGGCATTAACATCTATTCTGATCAATATTAATCGCGCCCATAAATGTCACGCGGGCATTCGCATTACCGGCATTGAAGACGCATAGCCGTTTCTGTGTAAAGCTGTGAGATGTTGCTTATGTTAGACCTTGCTTATGAATAGCATGCAGTTACATTCTTTATCAGGCTTTCCCCTGGTTGAACCGGGGGATGACGTAGCCAGTTTTGTCTGTGACTGCCTGGTACACAATGGCCTGGATTTGCAATCAGGTGACTTACTGGTCATTGCACAAAAAATCATTTCCAAGGCGGAAAACCGGTATGTGTGCTTGAGCGAGGTTGAACCCTCTCAGCGCGCAACAGAGCTTGCAGTGGAGTGCGACAAGGATCCACGTTTAGTGGAGTTGATTCTGCGGGAATCGAAAGAGGTTGTGCGTGTTCGACCCGGTGTCGTTATCGTCGAACACACGTTGGGATATGTTCATGCCAATGCGGGGATTGATCGTTCCAATATTCCGTCAGTAGAAGGGGATGAGCAGGTGCTGCTATTGCCTCAGAACCCGGATGCCAGCGCAGCGCAATTGCGGGCATCATTGTTACAGAGAGGCCATAAAGATATTCGCATTATTATTAACGACAGCGCAGGGCGGGCCTGGCGTAATGGCACGATGGGTTTTGCTATTGGTACGGCAGGTTTTGAATCCTTGGTGGATATGGTAGGACAGAGTGATTTGTTTGAGCGTAAAATGGAAGTGACGGAAGTGGCGGTTGCGGATGAACTGGCGGCGGCGGCCTCTTTTATGATGGGACAGGCGGCAGAAGGTGTTCCAGTGGTGTTGATACGTGGAGCGAATCTGAGGCCGTCCGATCAGGGTTCCTCTGAGCTGATACGAGATAAATCCATGGACCTGTTTCGGTAAATGGGGCGTCGTTGATGATGATGGCTAACGCTCCAGAAAAGAACAAGATTGTAGCACTCAGTGGTGGTGTGGGTGGCGCTAAACTGGCGCTTGGCCTCTCGCGAATTTTACCTTCGGATCAGCTCACGATTGTGGCCAACACGGCGGATGATTTCGAACATCTGGGTCTGCCTATTTCGCCCGATCTGGATACGGTGATGTATACCCTGGCGGAACTCAATAACCGGGAATTGGGTTGGGGGCTGGAGGGAGAGAGCTGGCATTGCATGTCAGCCCTGGAACGTTTGGGTGGTGAGAATTGGTTTCGCCTGGGTGATCGCGACCTGGCAACCCATATTCAACGTTCAGTTCTTTTTAAAGAAGGTTGTTCCTTGACTGAGGCAACGGCTTATTTGTGCAATCGCGTGGGTGTTAAACATCCTGTTTTGCCCATGAGCGATGATGCTGTCAGAACAATGCTGATAACGGATCAGGGCGAATTGGCTTTCCAGCATTATTTTGTGCGCGAGCAATGCAAACCCGTCGTCAAAGGGTTTCGTTTTTCAGGGATTGACCAGGCAAATCCGAGTGAGGAGTTTCTTGCCAGTCTCCATGATCCCGCATTGGCAGCGGTTGTGATTTGTCCCTCTAATCCCTTTGTCAGTGTGGAACCCATTATATCGCTACGAGGCGTGCGAGAAACATTGCAGCAGATATCGGCTCCCGTTATTGCCGTTAGCCCGATTGTCAAAGGTGAAGCCATCAAGGGACCAACAGCAAAAATGATGGCTGAATTATCCATGCCCACTAACGCCTATGGCGTGGCGCAATACTATGCTGACTGGATTGACGGTTTTGTGCTGGATGAGCAGGATGCCGATAGTCGGGCACAGATTGTTGATTTAGGTCTGCAGGTCACAACACATAATACGGTGATGCGTTCCTTGCAGGATCGAATGGATCTGGCCGAAGTTGTCATCGATTTTGCGTATGCCATGAAAGAGAATACGTCGTTATGATATGGGCGGTATTACCTTTAAAAGATTTTATGAATGCCAAACAGCGCTTATCGGGTGTATTAGCTCCGTATGAACGCCGGGCCTTGTTTCAGGCCATGGTAGAAGACGTATTGCAAACACTGGTTGAATGTTCGGAAATTGACCATATTTTGCTGGTTTCAGATGATCCTGCAGCCGCAATGTTGGCCGCTAACTATGGTGCAACACATTTGGCGGAGAAGCCGCTGGAAAAAACAGGTCTTAATGGTGCTGTGGCAAAGGCAGCGACCTATATTGCTACACAGGGTGTGGACACAATGCTGGTGATTCACGGTGATATACCATTGGCAACGCCTCACTCGCTGACGCAACTGTGCACTAGTCACTGTCAGCCCGGAATCACGATTGCACCGGATGTTTCTGGACAGGGTAGCAATGTGATGATTTGTTCTCCGCCGAAGGTCATTCCCTTTTTTTACGGTGAGGGTAGCTGTGAGCGGCACCGTCGAGAGGCACAAGAGCGCGGGGTCAATGTGACTGTGTCGCCGCAGGCTGATTTGGCAATTGATGTGGATTCCCCCTCGGATTTGGTCCATCTGGTTGAAATGATGCAAGAGACAGGAGCTAACAAACGCAGCTGGTTGTATTTGCGCGATTCGGGTATCGCCAGTAGGGTTCGGTCTATGGGTATTGATACGGATGGTATTACGCGGGGACAGCCCGGTGTGGAGGACAGCTCTCAATGAACGCAAGTCAGCCGGAGACGGCGAATCAACTATTGGCACTCGTGGAGCGGGGGGGCGTCCTTTCTGCTGGACAGGCCATACAACTGGCAGGCGAGTCCGATACGGCAAAGCTGATGGCCAGTGCCGCACGACTACGTGATCAACATCATCGCAACCTGATAACGTATTCGCGCAAAGTCTTTATACCGCTTACCCATTTGTGCAGGAATGTTTGTCACTATTGCACCTTTGCACAAACGCCGGGGCAATTGATTAGCCCTTATATGCCGGTTGAAGAGGTGCTGCAACAGGTTCGCCTTGGGGCAGAACAGGGTTGCAAGGAAGCCTTGTTGACGCTGGGGGAAAAACCGGAATTGCGTTACGTTGCCGCCCGTCAAGTGCTTAAAGAAATGGGCTTTGTTTCAACGCTTGAATATGTTGCCCATGTGGCGAAACGCATTTTTGAAGAAACAGGCGTATTTCCCCATATTAATGCGGGTTGCATGACGGCAGAGGAAATCGCTCTTTTACGTCCTGTGTCAGCCTCCATGGGCATTATGCTGGAGTCGGCCTCCACACGGCTGTGTGAAAAAGGTGGTCCGCATTTTGGTTCAGCCGACAAACAACCCGAGCAACGTTTGAAAACAATCCGGTTGGTAGGCGAAGCCAATGTACCGTTTACCAGTGGTATCCTGATTGGCATTGGAGAAACACGCCGTGAGCGTATTGAGTCTCTTCTGGCTTTGCGCGATGTGCATCAGCAGTATGGTCATCTGCAGGAAATCATTATTCAGAATTTTCGCGCCAAGGCCGAGACGAAAATGGCGCAGTCGCCGGAACCTGACCTTGACGATATGCTGTGGACACTGGCGATTGCACGGCTGGTTTTTGGCGCAGATATGAGCATACAGGCGCCACCGAATTTGAGTCCCGGTGTCTTGCCGCAGATTATTAATGCCGGCATTAATGACTGGGGTGGTGTGTCGCCGGTGACACCGGATTTTGTCAATCCTGAGGCGCCTTGGCCGCACCTGGATAAGCTGGCAAAAGAAACGGCGCTGACAGGCAAATATTTGCAGGAACGGCTCACTGTCTACCCCGATTATGTGCTGGATTACACGCGCTGGTTAGCTCCCGAATTGCACCGTGCTGTATTGCAAGCAGTAGATACGGAAGGTTTTCCGCGTACGGATGACTGGCTCACTGGCCGTGATCAAACACCGCCCGAAGCCGATACCAGCTGCTTGCAGCAAAGTTTGAATCCAAAGTCTGTTTCCAGTGAAGTGCAGCATATTGTTAATCAGAGTATCGAAGGTGAACTGCTTAGTGAACAGCAGATCGTACGCTTGTTTCAAAGTCGTGGAGCTGATTTTGCCTACGTCTGCCAGCAGGCCGATCAGCGACGCCAAACGCTATGTGCTGATACGGTCAGCTTTGTCGTCAACCGCAATATCAATTACACCAATATCTGTTATTTCAAATGTCAGTTCTGCGCTTTTTCCAAAGGTAAATCGAGTGAAGATCTTCGAGGTCGTCCCTATGATTTGGGTAATGAGGAGATTGCACAGCGTACGGAGGAAGCCTGGCAGATGGGCGCGACTGAAGTGTGTCTGCAGGGCGGTATCCATCCAGATTATACAGGGCAGACGTATATCGATATTTGCCGTGCTGTAAAATCGGTCGCACCCGACATGCATATTCACGGGTTTTCACCGTTGGAAATCTGGCAGGGTGCACAGACCTTGAATCTCAGTGTCGAACAGTTCCTGATGTGCCTCAAGGAGGCGGGGCTAGGTACTTTGCCTGGCACTGCTGCTGAGATTCTAGACGACGACGTGCGCCAGATAATTTGTCACGACAAAATCAATACAGCCCAATGGCTGGAAGTGATGGAAACCGCGCATCGGCTCGGTTTGAAATCTACTTCGACCATTATGTTTGGTCATGTGGATCGATTGGCACACTGGGCAAGTCACTTGGTCAGCATTCGGGATCTGCAATTGCGCACGGGTGGTTTTACCGAATTTGTACCACTGGCGTTTGTTGCCGATGAATCGCCAGTGTATTTAAAGGGTAGGGCGCGCAGGGGACCGACCTTTCGTGAATGCGTGCTGATGCATGCGGTGGCGCGACTGGTGTTGTCGCCGGTGATTCGTAATATCCAGACATCGTGGGTAAAACTGGGGCAGGCTGGCACACAGATTTGTTTGCAGGCTGGCGCCAATGACCTGGGCGGCACCTTGATGAATGAATCCATTACCCGTGCAGCCGGTGCGTGCCACGGTGAGGAAATGAGCGCAATGCAGCTGGAATCACAGATTGAAATCCTGGGTCGCGATCCGTGGCAGAGAACCACCCTGTATGAGCCGGTGAGTGAAGAGCGTTTAGCCGCTGCGCGGAAGTCAATGCGACTGAAATCCAAAGTGTTAGGGAAGTCCGCTTAAAGAATTTTATTGTGCGTTTTTGCAGATCGGTAATTCGATCGGGCCGCTTTTGCGATAAAAACGGATTGCCCCATGGATTGCCCCGTTAGATCTTCACTAAGGAAAAGATATGACGCCGTTTTGCAACGGCAATGGTGTTAAATTTGCCCGCTAAAAATAAAAGACAAAACGCCTAATACAAAGGCCGGGCTTGATTGACGTATTGGGTGTTTCTTAGCTCACATTCGGTAGTAGCAATTGTGCGCGGCTGGTTTTTCAGTGCCAACGAATTCTCAAGCTGATAAAACGATGCACCATTAAGGTATGCGCAAAACAACCTTAACGGTATCATCAATCTGAGAGCTATCAATGTAGCCGATTAAATTGGGATTTTTGCTGATGAGTTCTTTGACTTCGGCGTCATCGAACACTTCTTTTGGTGGCTGCGCTTTGCCCGTAAAAATCATTCTTGACCAGTAGGCTCTTAATTGCGATGGATTTTTCTTAACAAGGACGTTGTAAAAATGATCGCGGGCTGTAGAGTCCGCGCTTTGATCGAGAGGTACCGCGTTATCTCCACTGGGAAAGCTGCTGGTTTTGCCTAAGAAAATATTGCTAGCCTCAGAATTACTTAGAGCCGAAGAGGCGTTGCTGGGGTGGACAACGACAACGACTTCAGCCAGGCAGGTAGATGCTAAAAGCCACAAACCAAGAGCCGCCAGCGGGAATATTTTGTTGTTACAGTATTTCATATAGGAACTCCGCCAAGCTTAGAACATAGAATCAATAATAAAGCTGTAGACATCAGTGTTGCCATCCGTATCCAAACTATTGGAAAATGGACCTCCTGATTTACCGAAGCTGCTAAAGTGGTCGACGGCAAATTTCAGCGCGACATTAGACATAATGTCCCAACGTACTCCTAATGTGTACTGATCGTACTCGGTACTAAATCCGTTAATTGGCGCAGCCAGGCCACTGAGTGCAACACTCTCAGCCGGAAGAAACGGAGATGTTCCAATCCACTCGGCCGCTGCTGCATACTGATTGCGCATTTCATCATCGTGGGTATAAGTCTTGCCAATAGTCACATAGGGAAGCCAGGTTTCGATACGGTACCCCGCAGTAATATAGCCGGATTCACGAGAAGGGAGAAAACCCGCGATATGGGAACGGACGACCTCTGCTATTACCAAAGTGCTTCCGTTATCATACTGCATACCCGCTGAGGTAAAATCATAGGTATCCTGATCAAGGCTGGTCGAAGCTGTTTTGTTCCAGTTGGCCGTGACCAGATTCGTCGGTACCAGTGCGGGGGCTGCAGCAATAAATCCTCGCATTACTGCTTGAATACCAGCAATGCCTTCATCAAGCGGATCAAGGAAGCTGCCACCGATGGTGAACTTGCCCCGGGTATAGCCAATTCGGAAAATCCAATTTTCCCATTCAAGCAAGGTCTCCATACCAACAAGGTCCTGGATGTCGAGGGCAAAATCCGTGTCGCTGGCTTGCGCAGAACCATAAAACACTTTCGTGTTGCTGATAGTCTGCCCGATGAGCATTTTGTAGGTCGCCTCATAACCGGTGTAGTTATCCAACACAACACGGTACATGGCATTGGGTGGCCGAACCCATGGGTAAGCATAACCTACTTCCAGGTATTCAGAGGCCATGTAATAAGGCAGTCTCATTTTGCCTGCACGCAATGTCAGACTGTTGTTCATCTTATAGCTAATAAAATTCCAGGCCATTTCTACATCGTAATCTTCGTTGCCTCTGGCCACAAACTGAGAAACGTAATTCAGCTTATCGGTGACCTTTACCGTAAACTGCACGCCACCTACCGCATCAGCTATGGTGCTTGGGTCATCATAAATTCCAAGAATATCAAACTCAGCCTCCTCATCACCGGTAACCAATCCGGCACTGAAAAAGCCGTTTATCTTAATCCGCTCTTCTAGATCGGACAGGCGATTCTCCAGCTTATCAAGCTTGTGATTTATCCTTGCCGTCTGATCAGCAGCATAGAGTTGCGGACTATATAACAGCAGGCTTGTGACAAGAGCAGTAAAGAAAGTCCAATTTGACGAACAGTAACGGTTTTTCATAATGTTCTTCATGTCCGTTTGTTGAGTGGTTTGTTGATTTCTTTCTCAATCACCGGTTATGGGTTGGAATACTAACGCAGCGAATATGGATGAAATCGATCATTAGTACCAATGATAGTTAATATTTATTTTTCTGAAAGATAAGCTTTGGCGATGGTGTATATTGTTTTTTGATAATCGAACAATATCTTTATCAGAAAAGCTAACACTTGGTGCGTTGAACTAGTTAGGATTATAACTTTTGATCTGCTACTAACTAATTCTGAATTTAATGTGACAGATTTTATTTCCTTTTATCATGAGGAAAATGAAACAGAGGTATGCTTGAAAAATATTTTATGCAAAACTGAGCGGGCAAATAAAAAAGCAAAAGCGGCGATTAGAAATAACTGTGTTTTTGGGATCGTACGAGGCAATAGATTACTTTATATGCTGCGGTTGGAAAAATTTTTGAACAGGAAATGGACAAAAAATATTATTGACGAGCCATATCCGCTTATTGATCAAATTTAAAATAGATGCGACTTCTTTGACCCCTTTGATGCGAAACCGTGCCGTTTTCAGAATGGTTTTATTTGGGTGTTTTTTATACTGGTGGTGTGAGGGTTTTTGAGTATTGTAGGAGTGTTTCGGGTAGTAGGGCGCTTGAAATACGAGAAGCATGGTTTATCTAATGATGTCTCAATAATCTTTGAAAATTTGATAAAGCAATGCAACCCAATACAGGCTATAGTCTTAGTGCTATTGCTTTAAGAGAAAATGACAATTCCTTACAAGGAGAGTAATGATATGGGTATGAACAGCTATAAAATGTTGGTTAATGGAACCAATGCAACTGTCTGTAGTTTGGCTAGAAATTTTCTTTCAATAATAAATCAACCAGCCAATGAGTGTGAGCCCATTATTTTGATGCATGGCTTTGCCGGTTTTCGGGAAATAAAAATCTTTGATCACGTGCTATTTGAATATTTCAATGGTGTTGTGCAGCTTCTAACGCAAATGGGGTATCGCGCTTATGCGCCACAGGTTGTACCTTTTGGTACGCCACAAAGCCGGGCTGCTCGATGGATGCATCATATTGAGGAAATTCGACAGCACACGGGAGCAGATAAAGTACACCTGATTGCCCACAGTCAGGGTGGGCTTGACGCGCGGGTGCTCATCGCACCGACTGGACCTGCTCAGGATACCCCCTTGGGGCCTCTTGCCGGTTTGGGCTATGAACATGTTAATGCCCTGATTACTATCGGAGCACCACACCTTGGTTGTGCTCTTGTTGATCAAATGAATGGCGATAAGGAGGAAAAAAAGATTATCAAAGCAATTTCGGAAATCGCCAGCCTTATCGCGATGATGTTTGATGGAAAGCCCCAGGATGCTATGACGGCGATTGAATCGATCGGTCGCAAGTATATGTTGGAGTATTTTAATAATATTATTAAAGATAACCCCGAGGTGAAGTGCTATACCATTGCGGGTAATCCTGAGAGCGAAAAATTGGTCAGTCCCATTTTGAAGGATGGTTATGAGGGATTGCTCAATATCCCGGAAAACAAGGGGGGTGGTCCTAACGATGGTTTTGTAACAGTTAAAAGTGCATGGTTTGGTCAGACGCCGAATGATTGGCCGATGCCATTTTCTTTTGATACGGGGGAGGAAGGGCGTAGCCACTGGACAGCCTTGGGTCATGTTCAGGCCGATCATATTGCTGAGGTGGGTATTCCAATGGATTTTCCTCCCAATAAACGCTATGACCATCTTGCCTGTTTTGCCGGAATGGCACAGTTATTAGATCCCTTTTATAAAGCTGAGATGAAACTATTGAAAAGCGGGCAGTGGGTTCGCAACGGAACCCTTGTTGAAGCCTCGATTAAAGCAGCCTCTCGTGCATCAAGAAAAAAGATAGCGAGTAGCGAAGGTTGACAATAAATCCATATCCAAAACTATGACAGCAGGCGTCATAGTTGTCATAAACAAAAAGCCCAGCGTTATGGCTGGGCTTTGTCCGTGTAAGTTATTAACGTGGCTGTCCATGTAAGTTCGTCCATGTAAGTTTATGTAAGTTTATGTAAGTTTATGTAAGTTACGCAGCTTAGTTATTACCAATCCGGCAGACCTGGTGTTAGAACCCAGTTTACGGACCAAAAACCCGCCTCGCCATTCTGTATCAAGCAAACAATACCGCCATTATGAAATTTGACGGGCACCCCTTGTTGAAACGAGACGATCTCGCCCAATAGTATCGACTTTTTCTTCTCAAAAACCTCGACCTTACTTAGGCTCGATGTCGAGATTGTGTTATTACACTCATCTTTTTTGGGGTATATGGCCCAATCTACCTTCCTAAGGATAGTGTCTAAAGGACTTTATGCACGTAACTGATTGACAATCAACGAAAATGTAAAGATGGGTATTACTGGCATATTTTGTGCTGATTTAAATGCCTTAACACACGAGGTGGGATGATAGTTTGAGACATAACAGCATGGATATTGAACGAACGTACAAAAAAGATTAACAACAGGTAACACAAATTATGGGGGCGATAACGTTGTGGTGGTTTTCTTGTCGATTCAAAAAAGAGTTCCTCAGCATAGGAAGATGAAATGTGTAAAACCATATTGATTGTTGATGATTCTGCCTCAATTCGACAAGTGATAAATATTGCACTCAGTAGTGCCGGATACGAAGTTATTGAAGCCTGTGATGGTCTGGACGCTTTGTCGAAGCTTGATGGCCGAAAAATCAATTTGATTATCAGCGATGTCAATATGCCGAGTATGGATGGGCTAACACTAGTTAAGGAAGTGAAAAAGCTGGCTGCCTACAAATTCATGCCCTTCATTATGCTTACCAAGGAAGAACAGGATGAATTGAAGGAAAAAGGTCGGGCAGTTGGTGCTAAAGCCTGGTTGGTGAAACCTTTTGAGATGCAGCAGATGATGGCGGCAGTTTCGAAATTGGCTGCTCCGAGATGTTGAGGCGACTATGTATTTAATGGAGGATTGTTCGTGAGCGTTGGTGTGTTGGCAAAAGGCTATGCATTTCGATTGTCGATGTTATTTTGTCTTTTTGGCGCCGCCGGGTTTCTTCATCTGGGTGGCATAGAGGGGCACACCATTCTGATGAGCCTGGTGCTATTTGTGGTGACTTTATCCGCTGGTGTATGGGGAGAATATATAACACAAAAACAGTGGCGACAGAGAGAGAATGAAATAAAGCTAGAACAAAAATTGATTGAGGAACAATTGGTCGAAGAGATTCGTGCTATAGGGGAGACTGTTGCTAAGATTCTGCCTATCGCATCGCGACAGATTGAAACTGCACGTGATCAAACTGACGAAGGCATTACCTCACTAGCAGCACGTTTTTCCTCCTTAACCACTCGACTAGATGTATCCAGAAAGGCGTCAGCCAGCTCTTCTCAAGAAGTGGATGGTGAAGAAACCGGCCTGGTGGGTGTGTTTCATCATAGCCGACAGCAATTGGAGCAATTGAATGAGGCAGTAAGAAAGGCACTAGCCTATCGAGAAGAAATTGAACAAAGTGTTAGAGAAATGGTTACTCATACAGAAAACATGCAGTTGATGGTGCAGTCAGTTGGCGCCATTGCTTCACAGACTAATCTCTTGGCATTAAATGCGGCCATTGAGGCAGCGCGTGCTGGAGAAGCGGGTCGAGGTTTTGCGGTGGTTGCTGATGAGGTTCGGAGCTTGTCGGATGAATCAGCCAAAACGGGAGAGCGTATTGCAGAAAGCGTGCAGCAAATCAATCTTACAATGAAGACACTTTTACAGCGTACCGAGGAAGTAATGGCTCGTGATATTGCATTGGAAAAGCACGTTGATGATACAACGCAGGAGGTGCTTGACCGCTTGCGCAGTATTGTCGACGAGTTGGCTCAGTCAGCCAATACCCTACGTGAGGAAAATATTGGTATAGGTCAGGAGGTTGATGACATTCTCGTATCCCTTCAATTTCAGGATAGATCCTCACAGATTTTATGTCATGTGAGAGATTCACTGTCAGGCTTCAGTGAAGTGGTTCAATTGCGTGAAGAAGACGGTCAAGCTGGACGGGTTGGCAAGAGAGTGGATGTTAGTGCATTTCTGGAGCAAATGGAAAAGGACTATACCACGGATGAGCAGCGTGCAAATCATCTGGGGTCACGGAAAATCAGCGAAAGCAAAAATGAGATCACATTCTTTTAACGCAAGATCTGAATTTTAGAATCAGTAGATAGTGAGTACATAGGGTGCAGTAATCTCAGTTCATTGCACCAATGAATATTTGGAAAGAATGAAATTCATAAGGAACGGCTAGATGGCAAAATCGATCATGATTGTAGATGACTCCGCAGTAATCCGCCAGACCGTCTCAATTGCGCTGAAGCAGGCAGGCTACTCAGTGTTGGAAGCAAATGATGGTTGTGATGGTTTGAAAAAGTTAGAAGGGCAGAAAGTCAATCTGATTATCAGCGATGTCAATATGCCCAATATGGATGGCATTACGATGGTTCAGGAAATCAAAAAATTTCCTGAACATCGCTTTACACCGGTGATCATGCTGACAACAGAATCACAGGAATCGATGAAGCAAAAAGGCAAGGAAGCGGGTGTAAGAGCCTGGGTAGTAAAACCCTTTCAACCCACGCAGATGCTTGACGCGGTAGCTAAATTAACATAGATAGACTTGTTAACAAAGCATCATCTAGCAGTCATATTGACTGTAACGAAGAAGGAATAAAAAGAGTTGTTGTAAAAATGTGACGTTAGAATTTGTGAAATACTTTATATTCCATCGATAGAGAGCGGCTCAGTTTCACAGAAGATTATTATGATAAAAATGAAGCGACATGGTTACGAAAAAATGCAGCTTTAGCAATGATTATTTCAATATTGTTGGGCGCGATAAGCTCAGCGCATAGCACTGAATAATACGCAGTGAAATCCCCAGAAGTCAAAATTTAATGAGGCTGCTCTGCTGTTGTGAAATCAGGTTATTACACATTTTAATTATTCGGGAACAAACGAAGAGGTGATTTGTCATGAGTTGGAAAAACGTAAATATCATAACCAGGTTGGGCATTGCTATTGGTGGAATATGTTTACTAATTGTAGTGATGCTGTCTGTTAATCTGCTCATGATGCAGCAGATAGAATTAAGTGCAGAATCAGCACGTAGCGAGAGTGTAAAATATGCGCTACTGGCGCAGAAGATAGAACTTGACGTTGTTCAGGTTCAGCAGTGGTTAACTGATATCTCTGCGACGAGGGGAGAAGAAGGTTATGACGATGGCTATTCTGAGGCTGAAAACTATGCTGCAGAATTTCATAAAGGTGTTGGAGAATTCCGTGAATATTTTACTCAAAAGAATGCTAATCAATCACTTGTTGAGTTAAATGAGTTGGAAAATTCTTTCAATGATTTTTATGAAATGGGTAAGAATATGGCCGCAGCATATATTGAAGGTGGTTCAGAGCGGGGTAATCCTTACATGAAGAAGTTTGATCCTTTTGCAGAAGCTCTTGAAGGGGAAATAGAAGCTTTGGTGGATAAGCAACTTTCTGAGCTTGATATAAGCATGGATAGCATTATTTCTGAGAGTAGACTGGCTACAAAAGTGAGTATGCTGGTTGGTATAACGCTACTTGTTTTTTCTTCCGTAATTGGTATAGCCATTGCCCGATCTATCAGTGTGCCCTTGCGGATTATGCACAATGCTGCAGAAGAGTTGGGTGCCGGTGATGGTGATCTGACCTATCGCATGCCGGACTTTGGACGTAATGAAATTGGAGTGGTTGCGAATTCTTTAAATGGTTTCCTGGAGAAAATACAAGGTGTGCTGCTAGATGTCAGGGAAGCGGTGGACAGCGTGGCCACGGCCTCTGATCAGGTCAATGCTACGGCACAAAACTTGAGCCAGGGTAACAGTGAGATGTCATCCACGGTTGAAGAAACCAGTGCTTCGTTGGAGCAGATGAGTGCATCGGTGAATCAGAATGCGGAGAATGCTAAAACCACTGATGCAATGGCCCAGAAGGCTGCTAAACAGGCTAGCGAGGGTGGTCAAGCGGTGGAAAATACGGTGAGCGCTATGCAACAGATTGCAGAAAAGATCAATCTAATTAATGACATCGCTTACAAAACCAACCTATTGGCCCTCAATGCAGCTATTGAGGCGGCGCGTGCCGGAGAGCATGGCCGAGGATTTGCGGTAGTGGCCGATGAAGTGCGCAAACTGGCAGAACGCAGTCAGGAATCGGCCCAGGAGATCAGTGGTTTGGCCGGCAATAGTGTTAAAACCGCAGAAGCAGCCGGGGAGTTGATCAATGAGATAGTGCCAGCGATTCAGAGTACGGCAGAACTGGTACAAGAAATTGCGGCTGCCTCAGAAGAGCAGGCCAGTGGTATCCAGCAGGTCAATTCCGCCGCAGAACAACAAAGCCAGTCCGTGCAGAGCAGTGGTGCGTCCGCCGAGGAGCTAGCCGCTACCGCCGAGGAAATGACAGGGCAAGCTGAGTCGCTTCGAGAAATTGTTGGCTTTTTCAAACTGGGAGATCAGGCTCAATCAACAAAACGCTCAGCAAAACCATCAGTAACAACAAGGGGGGCATCAGGTCAATCAGAGAAATCGAATGATGCAAAAGCGCAAAGCAGTGACTTTGTCCGGTTTGGATAGACGGAGGAAAGAGTTATGGAGACGTCCAATCAAAAGGAATTAATGGTCAAAAACGACTTGATGCCAGTGATTGAGAAAGATCATGCCACACAGTCAAGGTTTCTTACTTTTGTGGTTAATGACACGGTATATGGTATTGGTCTGGACCACGTTAAAGAAATCATTGAGTACGGGGCGTTGACTCAAGTGCCCCTGGCGCCGTCTTTTATTCGGGGGGTCTTCAATCTGCGCGGTAGTGTGTTACCGGTTATTGATCTGGCAGTGCGGCTCGATAAACCGGCACAACCGCCGAGCAAGCGAAGTTGTTTTATTCTTGTTGAAGTCGAATCCGAGGGTGAGACGTTTGAATGCGGATTTTACGTGGATGCCGTGAATGCGGTGGCGCAAATTCCGGATTCGGCCATTGAACCACCACCAACCTTTGGTGTTGATATTCGCAGTGACTTTGTCTCAGGTATGGGTAAGCAAGACAATGCGTTTGTGATCCTGCTGGATATCGAACGGGTGGGTGCGGTTGAGGAGTTGGCTGAGACAATGAAAAAAACGGGCGGCAGTGTTCAGCCTGAGGAGAATGCCCATGGCTAGGCAACTGATTACGCTCAATGTGCAGAATAAAGAAGCCGTTGAGATTAATGACAATCAGGACCGTTATCTGTCACTGGCTGCCGGTCATGAACAGTTCGGTATCAATATTCTCAGAGTAAAGGAAATCTTTGAATACTGTGAGTTGACGCCGATTCCGAGGATGCCTGCATTTATCTGTGGAGCCTTGAATTTGCGTGGCCAAGTGGTGCCAGTGGTTGATCTGTCACTTCGGCTGGGTAAAGAGGCGACCGTGGTGGCGCAACGAAGTTGTATCGTGATTGTTGAACTGACCGGTGGGAAATTCGAGGAAATGGAAGTGGGCTTACTGATTGATGCGGTGCATCAGGTGATTGATATTGATCAGCAGGATATTCGCCCAGCGCCTTCTTTTGACGGGGCCATCAATACCGATTTTATTCACGGCATGGGCAAGGTTGAAGATAACTTTATTATTTTGCTGGATATCGATCAGGTGTTGTCAATGAGCGATGTGACCCTGTTGGGTGAGCTGAGTGAATCGAGTGAGACTCTTCAGTTAGACAGCGTCTCGACTCAATCAGAAAATGAGGCATTGCAAGAAGAAGCGGGAGGCGAGCAGGCATGATGGAAGTCCATAAAGACGATGAGCGGAGTTTTTGTCGAATCAATGAAGAGATGACGATCTACCAGGTTGCAGCGATGCGAGATGAATTACTGGGTGCTTATCGTGATTGCATCGAGTTGGAAGTGGATTTATCGCAGGTGGATGAGATTGACAGTGCTGGAGTGCAATTGCTATTGGCACTGAAGCACACAGCAATCACGCAGGATAAGCCAGTGCGTTATGTCAGTCACAGTGCGTCAGTCGTAGATATTATTCAGTTGTTTGGTATTGAACAATTCTTTAGTGATCAGATTTTGATGCCATCGGAAAATCAGGAGACGCGCTGACAGCGTGGAGACATAACATGAGTGAAAACCCCTTAGATACGTACTTAGAAGAGAACCGCGAATTACTGCAGGAAATGGAGGACATCTTACTGCAGTTGGAGGGAGGCGGCGACTCAGAAGTCATGAACGCGCTGTTTCGCACAGCGCATACCATCAAGGGTTCATCCGGGATTTTTGGTTTTGGCCATGTCGTTGCCTTTACCCATGTGGTAGAGAATGTGCTGGATAGATTGCGTGATGGTGAAATTCAGGTGAGTGAAGATCTGGTGGCGGCCTTGCTTGCCTCCAGGGATCATATCAGTGCATTGGTTGATTCAGCGATTCGAGAGGAAGAAGCACTTTCAGAAGAGTTAAGTCAACAGGGTGATGGAATACTCCAGCGTTTAGCTCGATTCCAGTCGACTGAGGTAGAGGATGCATCCGCCCAAGCGGCTACACCTGCAGTCGTAGCCAGCAAAATCGAGCGCGAGAACGGACCGCGTGTGATGACCGAGCAATGGCATATCTCCATCCGTTTTTCAGAAAATGTGTTTCGCTTAGGTCTCGATCCTGCTCCTTTTCTACGTTATTTAAAAAAACTGGGTGAGATCACTCATATCACCACGGTATTTGATGGTTTACCTTTGCTGGAGGCGATGGACCCGGAAAGCAACTACCTGGGTTTTGAAATTGCCTTGGCCAGCGATGCCAGCAAAACAGAAATCGAGGCAGCATTCGAATTTGCGATGGAAGAATGCACACTCTATATCCTGCCACCGCAGGCAAAGATTTCCGAATACGCCGACTTGATCGAGCACCTGCCTGAGGAGGCGGAGATGTTGGGCGTCATTTTAAGTCGCTGCGGCGCGTTGACTGACAATGAACTGCAGATGGCTCTGCATTGTCAGGCACAATTGCGCGAGCAGGCGGTACCGGACGATATGAGTCGCTTAGGTGAGGTGTTGGTGAAACAGCAGACGGTGCATCCGGAAGTAGTGGATGTGGCATTGGAAAAACAGGCACAAGTGCGAAATCAGCGTAACGCAGCAAAATCAGTGCGGGTAGATGCGGCCCGACTGGACAGTCTGATTAATCTGGTCGGCGAGTTGGTGATTGCCGGTGCCGGTAACCAGATACAGGCTCGGCGTATTGACGATGAAGCCTTATTGGAGACTGTCTCCAGTATGTCTCATCTGGTTGAAGAAATCCGAGATCATGCTCTGCAGTTGCGAATGGTGCCCATTGGCGAAAGCTTTAACCGGTTTAATCGTGTGGTGCGTGATGTCAGTAAGGATTTGGGTAAATCGATACGGCTTGAAATCTACGGTGGCGATACCGAGTTAGATAAGACGGTGACCGAGAAAATAGGTGATCCCCTGATGCACCTGGTGCGCAACGCCATGGATCATGGTCTGGAATCGGCTGAGGAGCGTGAAGCACAGGGTAAGCCGGCCGAGGGTGTAGTGTATCTCAATGCCTTTCATGATTCCGGTGGTATTGTGATTGAAGTGGCCGATGACGGCGCGGGTCTTGATCCGGCTAAGTTATTGGCAAAAGCACGCGAGAAAGGTCTGGTGGATGCCAACCAGGAGCTGGATAAAAAAGAAATTTATCGTTTGATCCTTGAGCCTGGATTTTCCACGGCCCAGGAAGTGACGGATCTATCGGGACGGGGTGTGGGCATGGATGTAGTGCGTCGCAATATTGAAGCGCTGAGTGGCACCGTGGATATCGACAGTGAACTGGGTGAGGGCACCACAGTGCGCATACGTCTGCCATTGAGTCTTGCCATTATTGATGGCTTTCTGGTGGGTGTGGGAGAGTCTTCCTATGTTATCCCGCTGGACATGGTGCAGGAGTGTATTGAGTTGTCCGAAGCCGATACACAGGAATCACACGGTGAGCACTATATCAATTTGCGCGGTGAAGTATTGCCGTTTCTGCGTTTGCGTGATGTGCTTTCTCATCAAGCATCTGAGCATGATCGCGAGCAGATCGTGGTAGTGCACGTGGGCACACAAAAAGCGGGTTTGGTGGTGGACCGCTTAATTGGTGAGTTGCAAACCGTGATTAAACCCTTGGGTAAATTGTTTAAGCATCTTAGTGCCATTCGTGGCGCCACTATCCTAGGCAGTGGTGAGGTGGCGATTATTTTGGATGTGCCTACTTTGATTCATCGAGCAGTGGGTGAACGGCAGGCAGTGGTCAATCAGAATTTATTGCAAGCTGCAGATGATGAGCAAGGCACTCGGCTGCATTAGAAAAGGTTTGCATGAGATTGAAGGGGCAATACCTGTAAGGCCGCAACTATCTATTTGAGTATGGTGCAATCAACCGCCACGATCGCCTGTAAAGAAAGAATGAAAATATTTATGAATCTCAATGGAGGATTCAATGGCAAATTGGACATGTAAAGTAGCAGTAGGGTTTTCAATCATAGCCATAACCGGGTTGAGTGGAATGGAGGTAAATGCGCAAAGCAGTGAGCTGGATGCATTAAAAGCACGTGTAGCAAAGTTAGAGACTCGTGGTAAAAGTGCCATGAAAAATATTGAGTTTGGCGGCGCTGTAGAATTTGAAGCTGAACTTGGTGAAGATTACCTTGGTAATTCCTACTCGGATATCAATGTAGCTACCGTCGAATTGGCTGTTGATGCCGCGATTAATTCCCATGTTGACGCTCATGTGTCGTTCCTCTATGAGGAGGGTGAAGCAGGGATTGATGTGGATGAGGCGGCAATTACGTTGGTAAAAGGACAGGGCAGCCCATTTTCCCTGACATTGGGTCAACTGTATTTACCTTTCGGTGCCTTTGAAACGGCTTTGATTAATGACACCCTGACTTTGGAAATTGGGGAAACGTTGCAAACGGCTGCGATTGTTGACTACCAGAAAGACGCACTATCTGGGTCATTCTATGTGTTTGATGGTGAAGTAGATCGTCCAGATAACGTTGAAACGTGGGGTTTCAGTTTAGGGTATGCGACGGAGCAATTTCATGTGGGTATGGATTATATTTCTAGTATTGCCGATACCGATGCTTTGTCGAGTGCTATAGGAACAGATATCAGAGAAAGTGCAGAAGGTGTGACTTTGCACTCCTCATTTACTCAGGGCGACTTAACTGTCTTAATCGAGTATTTGGCGGCTATGGATGCGCTGGAGTTAACCAGTAACTTGGACATTGAGCCTGAAGCAATCCATCTGGAAATAGATTATGGCGCAAGAGTTAGTGAGTACGATGTTACTTTTGCTCTTGCCCTGCAAACCACCGATGAGGCAGCGGGGATAGAGTTGTCAGAGGAGCGATTATCTTTGGGTGCATCAATAGAACTATTTAAAGCAACTTCTTTGGGGTTTGAGTTGTGGTTTGATGAAGACTACAGCATAGCTGATGGCGGTAGTGGTGATGAAAGCAAAGCTATCATCTGTCAATTGGCAACTGAATTTTAGTTATAACATTTAACGAATAAGGCGCACGGCAGTATTAGAGAAGGTTGGTAAGGGAGTGAAATGGCCATTGATCAAGCGATAAGCCAGACGACGGATCATGAAACGGCTCAAGTAGTCGAGATTCACGATCGCGAGTTTCGCCTGTTTTCCGAGCTTATGCACGAACGTGTGGGTGTTTATCTCTCGCCGGCTAAAAAAAATCTGGTGCGAGGGCGTCTTTTAAAACGTTTGCGACATTACCAGTTGTCGAGTTTTAAAGAATATTTCGCACTGGCCACTTGCAAGGACAACCCGCAGGAGATGCAGATACTGGTGGATCTGTTAACCACCAATGAAACCTATTTCTTTCGAGAAGAAAAGCACTTTGATTTTTTGCGCGACAAGGTGATTCCCCAATTGGAATGTAGTGGCGCTTTGCGGGTCTGGAGTGCTGCCTCGTCCACGGGCGAGGAAGCTTACAGTGTGGCCATGTTACTGGCTGATCGTCTGGGTCTTTCACGCCAATGGAGCATTATGGGTACTGACGTCAATAGCCGCGTACTGGAATGCGCACAACGGGCGCATTACCCGCTGGACGGCGCCAAAAAGATTCCAAAATCCTATTTACAGCGCTACTGTCTCAAGGGCGTGGGCGACTATGAAGGCACGCTGACTATGGATGATGCTTTGCGCAAAAGGGTGCAGTTTAAACCCTTGAATCTCAATGGCCCCTGGAGTGGTATCGGACAGTTTGACTTGATCTTTTTGCGCAATGTGATGATCTATTTTGATGTGCCTACTAAGCGCAAATTGGTGGCGCGTATGTATCAGGCACTGAAACCGAGGGGCTACTTTTTTGTGGGTCATTCCGAGAGTCTGCATGGCATCAATGAGCAGTTTACACTGGTGCAACCTTCAGTTTACCAGCGTGACAATTGATATGAAGACGATGAAAAATCAATTGATGAACGTCCATCTGATGCCGGATGAATTGTATTTTGGTAGTAAGCCTGTGCAAATCTCTGCCTTACTGGGTTCCAGTGTGGCGATTACGCTCTGGGCGGAGCGTTCTTGCTCCGGTGGTATGTGTCATATTGTGGTACCCAATAGCGATATACAGGGGGATGAACAACATCCTTGCTATGTTAGCGGTACTATCAAACGTTTTTTGGCATATCTGCGCAAATACCAATTCGAGCCTGAGGAATTACGTGTGGGTGTGTATGGTGGCGGGCATGCACTAGTGCGCCAATCCGAGGAGCATTCAACTATGATCGGTATGCGCAACGTGCAGCAAGTCAATGCCTTGTTGCACAGAGAGGGTTTTAAGGACAGCCACCAGGATGTGGGGGGCAATGTGTATCGCACACTCACTATGAACCTGGTCAACGGCGCTGTATGGCAATCCAAGCATGCTTATCAGGCCTGCGATATTGCAACAATGATTTAATGGTGAGCTGATGACAGTAAAGGTGCTGGTAGTTGATGATTCTGCGGTGGTGCGTCAAGTGTTGTCCAGCATCATCGAATCCGATCGTAAGCTGGAATTAATGGCAGCAGTCGCTGACCCAATCTTTGCACTTAAACGTATGGAGAAAACCTGGCCTGATGTCATTATTCTTGATGTCGAGATGCCGCGCATGGACGGCATTACCTTTCTGCGCAAAATCATGGATGAACGTCCAACCCCAGTGGTGATGTGCTCGACCCTAACGTATAAGGGCACTGAAACCACGATGGAGGCGCTGGCGGCAGGCGCCGTGGGTATTGTCGCCAAACCCAGAGTGGGTGGTAAGAATGCGTTGGCGGAGGAATCAGGGGAGCTGCTTGATGCAATCAAAGGCGCCGCCAAGGCTAAGATCAAACGGTTGCATTCGCAAAAGAAATCGTCGATTAAAAAAACGTCACCGAAGCTTTCTGCTGATGTGATGATAGATTTCAAGCCTCTGCGTGCGATGAAGGAGACGACGGAAAGGATCGTTGCGATAGGTACTTCTACCGGAGGAACTCAGGCACTAGAATCGATTTTGACGCAATTACCCAGAGTGTGCTGTGGCATGGTGATTGTGCAGCATATGCCGGAGAAATTTACGGCGGCGTTTGCTGAACGTTTAAATGGTTTATGTGAGATCGAAGTCAAGGAGGCTGAGGATGGCGATAGAATTCTTCCCAGACGTGCTTTGATTGCTCCCGGTGGAAGGCACTTGATGGTGCTCCGTAGCGGAGCGCAGTATGTTTGTCAGGTCAAGGACGGCCCCCTGGTCAGTCGGCACAGGCCATCAGTAGACGTGCTGTTTCGTTCGGTGGCCAAGGCCGCTGGCGCCAATGCAATGGGCATTATTATGACCGGCATGGGTGATGATGGTGCCAATGGCTTATTAGAAATGCATCAAATGGGTGCCGTTACTATTGCGCAGGACAAAAAAACCAGTGTGGTTTATGGCATGCCGAAAGAGGCTATCAGGAGAGGGGCTGTGGATCATTCCTTGCCTCTTGATCTGTTGCCTTCAGCGATTTTGAAAAACAACTGCCGACCGACAGCAAAAGCCAAGTCAAGTGTTTGATATGATTATGAGGCTTGGACATCACATTTCAAAGGAAGGTATTGATGAAATGAATTTTCTTGTCAATTGTGATAGAGAAATATAAATATGAGTTTTCCAAAATTACAAACAGACCAGATAGAACACAAATCGCTTTACCACGATGTGTTGCCCGGGGTTATTCAGGCGGTATCCCATACATGGGGTGACGACTTTTTCAGTGTTGTAATCCGAGAGTTGGCTAATGCGGTTCAGGCAGATTACGCGTTTATTGCTCGTGTAAATGAGGAAAAAACGTCGTCCGAAACCATTGTGATGTTGGCCGATGGTCAACTTGCCGAAAATGTCACTTATGACCTAATCGATACACCCTGCAAAAATGTTGGATCTGATAACGTATGTGTGTATGAAAAAGGAATTTCCAGCCTTTTTCCCAGAGACCGAATGTTGGTGGATATGGGGGTGGAGGGTTATATCGGTGTGCCACTGTTAGATCGTGGTCACAAGGTAATGGGATTGATAGTGGGTTTGTTCAAGCAGGAAGTGCACAACGTTGACTTCACAACGACTTTGTTTGAGCTGTTTGCCGGGCGCATTGCAGCAGAAATTGATCGCAGTGCGATGTCACGGCAGTTGACTGAACAATTGGAGACGTCACTGGTTTTGCAGAGGCATTTGGAACAACAGGCACTACGTGATCCGTTAAGCGGGTTGCCCAATAGAAAACAGTTCAATCTGGATGTGGGAAGACTTGATGATGAGCAGACATACTGGATTGCCAAAAAAGGAATTGATTGTTTTAAGCCTCTTAACGATACCTTGGGCGATTTAGCAGGTGATGAGATATTACAGAATTTTTGCATGAGGTGTTTGGTTATCCAGGAGGTGGAGCCGGATATCAGAGTGTATCGCTGGATTGGTGATGAAGTGGTATTTCTGATAGCAGCAGACAGTCAGGAGGCAGTTCGCCAAAAACTGAAGAAGCATCAGTCTCGGTTTGAAACGCCAATGCAGACAACAAGTAGTCAGGTTAAATTATCCCATAGTACGGGCATCAGTTGTTTGAGCGATTGTAAGTCTATTAATCAGGCCTTGACTAATGCCGATATTGCCATGTTTCGGGCCAAACAACGAGGTGGTCACGAAGTTTGTTTTCATGATAAGTCGTTGAAGTCCTCTAACGGTGATTTTCTAATAATCCAGTCGGACATGAGCCGGGCGATGGCGCAGGGTGAATTCATACCTTTTTACCAGCCGATCTATAACGGTGAAGATCAACAAATGGTTGGTTTTGAATCATTGATGCGCTGGTTTGATTCGAAGGGAAGGATTCGATACAACCCTGCAGAGTTTATCAAGGTGGCTGAGTGTACTGGATTGATTGTTGAGCTGGGTAAGCAGATAATGGAACGATCGATTGGGCAGCTCTATGAATGGAATGAAAAGCAAGAGCATGAGTATCATCTTTCCATCAACCTATCACCTGTGCAATTCTTTGATGATACCTTGCTGGACACTATTCATCAGATCTGCCAGAAATACCCGGTTCGGACTGAATTGATTAAATTCGAAATTACTGAATCGCTTTTTTTAAACGAGGGAGAATTCGTCCTGGATAAACTTAATGCGCTTAAGATGATGGGGTTTCAGTTGTCCCTGGATGACTTTGGGACTGGTTATTCATCACTAAGCTATATTCAGAAGTATCCTTTCGACATCATAAAAATTGACAAGTGCTTTATTGATGATGTGCTTAGCTCGAAAAAGAGTCAAGCCCTAGTGCAATCCGTACTGACATTAGCAAACCATCTAGCCATGAAGGTAGTTGCAGAAGGGGTGGAAAATGAAGAACAGGCATTATACTTGGCTGGGTTGGGGGTGGATTTGTTACAAGGCTTTTATTTAAGCAAACCACTGTCTGCTGTTGCTGTTGAATCCATAATTCATCTCAGATAAACAATATTCGAGATGGGCCTATATGTAGAGTCTAAATGCTAATTGAGTGTACATTAGCGGCTGGTCGCGTTTGCGTCCAAATAGTAGCATGTTTTCCTCCAATATATTCCAAGCCATTTTTTGTGTTTTCCTCTGAATGGTTATAAAGCGCTCTCTTATAGGCGGTTGTTCTAATGGCTGAAAAACAAAGTTATGAGGAACTTGTACAAAGAGTTAAGGAGTTAGAGAAAAAAGTCTCTGAAGCTGAACTGAAAGAGGAGCTTATTGTAATACAGAGAGATTTGTCACTGGCACTTAATTCCATCAGAGATCTTAATGAAGGGTTGAAACTATGCCTTAAAGCAGCATTACATGTTTCAGCGATGGATTGTGGGGGGATTTATCTTGTTGATGAGAATTCTGGAGCCTTGGATCTGATAAGCCATGAAGGATTGCCACCCGATATTATCAGAGCATGTTCTCACTATGAGTCGAATTCGGAAAATGTGGATCTAGTATTGATAGGTGCACCAATCTACGCACAGCATCATAAGTTGAAAATTTCCCTTGATAAAACTTCAAAACAGGAAAATTCACGTGCCTTCGCTGCCCTTCCAATAAGCCATTATAGTAAGATAATCGGTTGTCTGAATGTTGCGTCACATGTTTTTGAGGAAGTGCCTGTTGCATCGCGCAACGCGCTGGAAACGATTGCTTCGATGATAGGTGGTGCAATTCACCGTTTGCGGACAGAGGAATATCTGCGAGAGAGTGAATACTATCTTAGAGAAGTTCAAACGATAGCAGATATTGGCAGTTGGCGATGGGAAATAATTACTGATGAAATACACTTCTCTAATGTAATTTATCGTCTTTTTGGCTGGAGATCTAATGAAGTAGTAGATCGTGAAAGATTTATTAACGCAATTTACCCAGATGAATCTGGTTTTTCAGCCAGAGTTTTGGATGGTGAATTGGATGGTGAATTGGATGGTATTAGCGTATATCAAAATGAATATAAGCTTGTGTGTGATGGTGAGTTAAGAATTCACCATGCTAAAGGGAGCCTAATTCGGGACAAACATGGAAAGCCAATAAGAATGATTGGCTTTGTTCATGACATTACCAAGCGCAAGACGATGGAGGGGTTGCTGAAAGAAGAAAAAGACAGGGCGCAAAACTATCTTAATATGGCTGGCACTATGATTGTTTCGCTTGATGAAACGGGAAAAGTTAACCTCGTAAACAAGAAAGGATGTGAGATTCTAGAGACAGAGGAAAAGGAAATAATCGGAAAAGACTGGTTTGATAACTTTATTCCAGAGGTACAGAGAAATGAGGTGAAAGAAGTATTCAGTCAACTGATGAAAGGAGAAGTTGAAGATCTCGAACATATAGAAGGGCATGTCATCTTGACATCGCATAATACAAAAAGGGTCATGTCTTGGGATAACACTTTAATAAAAAATTCAAAAGGTAGGATAACTGGTACTCTCAGTTGGGGCGAAGATATTACCGAACGTAAAAGGATTGAAACGGATCTTGCAGAGAGTGAAAAACGTTTTCGTCTTTTGTTAGAAAATATGCTTATAGGCGTTGCAATAATTCGTGATGGCAGAATTCTTTATAGTAATACTGAATATAAGAGACTCTGTGGGTCTGATTCAGATGCCATGGGGAATGCGATTCTCTATAACATACATCCGGATGATGCTAAAAAAACATACGATTTATATGAGAAATTGGTGCTCGAAGAGATAGATACACTGAGTATAGATTTTAGATATTTTAGAAAGGGAAAGGAAAATACAAGTCGAGAGATTAAGTGGGTTCAGTGCAGAGCGAGTTTGGTTGAATACAGAGATGAAAAGGCCATCTTGTTCAACATGATGGATGTTACAAAGATTAAGGAGCTGGAACAGGCGTTAAGGATTGCGGATAAGATGAGTTCGCTTGGGAGGGTGGCTGCCGGTATTGCCCACGAGATCAGAAATCCGTTGACGGGTATCAATTCGTTTCTGTATAACCTTCAGGAAATCATAGATTCAGACATTCTAGAGGCTAATAATAAGCAACTGGTGACTCAGATCATAAGACAACTTAAGGGTGCGTCCCAAAGAATTGAATCTGTGATCAAGAGAGTCATGGATTTTTCAAAGCCGACCATTCCAAAAATGATTTTGTCTGACATTAATATACCCGTACATGAGGCTGCAGAGCTTTCATCGGCCTTATTACGAAAAAATGGAATTGAGCTGGAAAAAAATTTGTCGCAGGATCTACCCCACTGTTATGTTGATTCACAGCTCATTAGCCAGGTTGTACTGAATTTGATAAGCAATGCTGTCGATGCGTTGAAGAACTCTAGAGGAGCTAAGTATATTGAAATATGTACTGCAGATAATGAAGGCTATGTTTATATTGAGGTGTCTGATTCGGGACCTGGCGTTTCAGAGGAGATAAGATACAAAATGTTTGATCCCTTTTTTACGACTCGAAACGATGGTTCTGGGATAGGCCTTAGTATTGTTCAGAGGGTTGCAGCGGATCACGGAGGCTCCATACGGGTGGCAACCAGTATTTACGGCGGCGCAAAGTTTGTTTTCAGACTACCAATTGAAAAACGCATGATGAGATTAAAGGCTTAATGACGTGAAGATGCTTCAATACTCAATATATATAGTCGATGATGAAGAGATGGTACGGGAAGGAGTTGCCACTGCACTAAAAAAACGCTATCACGTCGAGGCTTTTGCCACGGCAGAAAATGCCATTGAGGCGATGGAGAATAGTAACCCGGACTTGATTCTACTTGATATAGGGCTTCCTGGGATGAACGGGGTAGAGGGTCTTAAAGAGATAAAGCAACGACACCCCGAAAATCTCGTTATTATGATAACCGCATACGAAGATTTGGAGACTGTAGTTTCAGCTATGAAACTGGGTGCTTACGACTACGTGGTAAAACCGTTACATATGGAAACTCTTCTAGTGACCATACAAAATGCTCTTGAAACTATAAGAATGCGAAAAGAGATTCAGGCGCTACAGGAACAATATATAAATGAAAATATTCCAGGTTTCATTGGAGAAAGTAACGTTATTCAGAGCGTGATGAAAACGGTCAATAAGGTAGCACAAAGCCCTACAATTCCGATTCTCATTTCAGGGGAAACGGGTACAGGAAAGGAATTGATTGCTAGCACAATTCATTACCGGAGTTCAAACTATAAAGAACCTTTTGTTGCAGTAAACTGTGCCGCTATTCCGAAAGAACTTATCGAAAGTGAGCTGTTTGGGTACGAAAAAGGGGCTTTTAGTGGAGCAAGCGTATCGGGGAAAAAAGGATTGGTGGAAAGTGCTCAAGGAGGAACCCTGTTTCTTGACGAAATTGGTGATCTAAGTAGTGAGGCACAGGCTAAACTTCTGAGATTTCTTGAAGGAGGGGAGTTCTACAAGGTGGGTGGGACAAAGAAATATCATGTTAAAACAAGAATTGTTTCTGCGACTAACAAGAACCTTTTAAAAATGATTGAGGAGGGTGGGTTTAGAGGGGATCTTTATTATAGGCTAGCGGTTGTTAAATTGGATGTTCCCTCATTATCCCAGAGATCTGATGATATTGTTCTTATAGCAAAATATTTTCTTGCTGAATTTAATAAAAAATATAACAAATCCTTTGTAACTATTTCTACAGACGCATGCGAAGCCTTGGTAGCTCATCCATGGAAAGGCAATATCCGCCAATTGAGAAATATCATCGAAGGTGCTTCACTTATGGCGAATGGACATGAGCTGACAATTGAGGATCTCGGAATAGCAGGGGAGCCCAGTCATCGTACGGGAGAGACAGTGGAATCTGCCCCGAATCCCGAATTCGAAGGCGGATTTCCTACCATAACTCACTCAGGAATTGACTTGCCTGCTGTGATCGAGTCACTTGAGAAACATTGTATTCTTGAGGCATTGAAGGTGGTAGGAGACAATGAAAGCAGGGCGGCGGAAATCCTTAATATAAGCCGCGATACTTTGCGGTACCGCAGGAAAAAGCTTTGTTGTGACGATGCATGAAATTCTTAATATTTTTTAAATCGATGTTCTTCAAATTCTATCTGTGTGCCGTTCATGAAGAGTGCCGAAGAGGGGATAAAGGAAATAAAACGGGGATTTTCAAGCGAGGATCAAAAAGTAGGACGGATATTGGCTGTTGATGAATGACTCTCCCTACTCAAGCACGTAGTTGAGGAGCCATTTGAGTCCAGAACTATTCGACTAGTCAATGAGTCTGTGACATTTCGAGTTAAATTAATATGAGGGCCGCATGAAAATATTACTAAGCGCTTTATTGTTTCTTGCTCTATCGGGCTGTGCTGGTACTGCAATAATCAAGGAAATGAAAGATTCAAATGTATGCGGATTAGGTGTAACTCGCTTGGTCCCTACAGAAGGCACCATCTGGCTGGTTCTTTGCGAGGATGGTCGGGTACTCTGGTTGGATGACGAAAATATCTGAACACAATGCATATTAATATCACAATCAAGCCGTTCGTGTACTGAATTAATAGCCACCTGATTTATTGGAAGGAGAAAACGATGTTAGTTTTATCAAGACGAATTGGTGAGACTTTGGTCATCGGTGATGACGTTACACTAACAGTATTGGCTATGAACGGTAACCACGTCCGAATTGGCATCAATGCTCCGAAAGAGGTGCCTGTTCACCGCGAGGAAATATACAAGCAGATACAACAGCAGCTGGAAGAAGAGAAGGCAAAACGCTAGCTTGCCAGCTTATAGAAAAGATAAAACAGAAATTGATTGAAATACTTACTGCAATTATTCAGCTAAGCATGAAAGCAAATATGATAGTGCTAATCAGCATATGATCGTCGCGGTAATTGTTATAGGCCTCTTTAACTGGTTGTAGTAACAGATAAAACATATTTCGCGCTGTCACCTTGATGCCGTGTTTTCATTTCACCTAGCCAAGTTCTACCGCCGACCCCGTTCTACCGCCCGACTTATTCTTCGTGGTTATAACGGTCTTGACTGGACTGTTTTACATGTTCGAGAGCACATACGCCCTTATCGGGCTGTCTCGATCGCCTCGCAGGCTAGCTTATTTACACTAATTGCCCAGTCTTTGATCGCGGATAATTGACAATTTCACCATTGAAACGTAAAGTTCGTGCCCTCCAATGAGAAGCTATTCTCCCAGCTCATTGGACTGATGGTTGCATTGGTAATCACGCTAACTTCATGTGCTAGTGGCCTTGTGGTCATTGAGGTTTGAATTACTTACAAGGCACCAACGCTTCTGCTGTTAAAGCCGGGCGAATTGAGGCTATAAACTGAAACACTGGGATACTGAATGAAGGAGAAATTAATGGGTAGTGCTAGCCAAGCAATTGACTTCTCTGCTCGCGAAGAAATACGCGAACGTAAATTTAATCATATCTGGGAGCAGCAACTGGAACCGGCTTTTGCAGATATAGCCAAGTATTATGATTGGGCTAATCACGTTGCCAGTCTGGGGCTCTGGAACTGGTTTCGTAGTCAATTCATGGCCACCATCGACCTGAAGAGCGGTTACAAAGCCCTGGATGTGTGTGCTGGAACCAATGCTATTGGTATCGCTATGCTGAAAAAGCAACCCGGTATCACGGTAACCGCCATCGACAGAAGCGAAGCCATGCAGGAAGCGGGTCGCAAGTCGGCTCAAAAGAAAGGCCTGACGATAGAAAGCAATATTGGCGATGTGCACAAGCTGCCTTTTCCCGACAACAGCTTTGATGTCGTCACCCTGCAATTTGCCTCGCGCCACCTGCGGCTACTGGAAGTATTTGGCGAGATCAACCGCGTGTTGAAACCGGGCGGTTATTTTTATCATTGCGATATGTTGCGACCCGCGAACAAGACGGTGGAGTCTCTTTATTATATCTACCTCAAGGCTTGCCTTGCGGGAACTGCCTTTATAGCCGGCAGCAATCCCGAGTCAAAGTCCTGTAAAAAGTACTTTATTCACGCAATACGCGACTTCTATTCTGCTGAAGAACTGGAGGAAATGCTCAAGCATCTGGGTTACGTGAACACTGGCCACAAGACCGTGTTTATGGGTATGCTGGCTTTCCATAAGGCGGCTAAAAAGCCGGAGTAATATAGCCAGATTGCTCAAATTCGAGATATAAGCTCCGAGATATGAAAAAGCCCCATGACAGAATCAAGGGGCTTTTTTTTGGAATGGCTAATGGGTGATTCCGCACTACTCGCCTCCTTATGGATCACATTCTAGCTTCATTGCCCGTCGATACCATCCCAGAGGTTTTCAATGGGGTGGGTCTGCCCCTCCCATCGCTTCTTTCCAGCCTTCACGGAAGCTGTCTTCTGCTGACTTCAAGCCAACACTTTCCCGGAAGGCATGCACGATGCATATGCTTGACATATGCCTCTGGGGTGATAAAGTAAGCATATGGTAGACATATGCAGATTTTGAGGTTGGTAGTATGCGTACAGCATCATTGTTTAAGAATGGCAAGAATCAAGCGGTCAGATTGCCGAAAGAGTTTGAATTTGACGGGGTAACCGAAGTGGAAATACGTCGAGACGGTGAATCTCTCGTCTTAACACCAAAACGCAAATCGTGGACAAGCTTCGCTGATGTAGATAAAGCGGATGATGACTTCCTGGCTGAACGTCAAGATATCCTTGAAGAAGGGCGTGTTCAACTGTGAAGTACACATACATGCTCGATACCAATATTTGTTCATTCATTATGCGAGAGCGCCCAGAGAGCGTCCTTAAAGCACTTCAAGCTCACGCTGAGAATAGAGATCGTATTGTCATATCAGCAATCACCTATGCCGAACTTCGGTTCGGTGCTATCGGCAAGAAAGCATCACCCAGACATAATGTAATTGTTAATGAGTTCTTGGAGCGCATCGATGGTGTTTTGGCCTGGGATCAAGCTGCCGTTGATGCCAGCACTTCGATCAATAAAGTATTAAGTGATAACGGTACTCCTATTGGTCATAACGATACAATGATTGCAGGTCATGCGATTTCAGAAAAATGTGTGGTGGTGACTAATAACGCTAAAGAGTTTAGTAGAGTTCCTAGTCTTCAAATTGAAGACTGGGTGAGCTAAAGGGATGTTGACGTTAGCTGGAGGCGTTGATAAGCGGCTGAGTGTTTATCGCTAACTTTTCCGTTATAGTCTGCCAGATCATGAATTGAATGAAATACGCAGTTGTTTGACGGCAAATCAGGTATTGGGTAGCGGGTGTTTTAAGGGGCAAGTAGAGGGCATGCTTGGTCGTAAGTTAGGATATTTAAAACGTGGTAGGCCTGCTAGTAGATAGGTATGAATGCTTGATCAATAATAAATCGATACGACCCCTTTTACTCGCCTTTTACTACGCTATTAAGAGATAAGAATTAATCCTCATCAGATTTCCTCCTTCGTTTCTTTGCTCGGTTGTGAGCACGCTAACAGTACCGATCCCACTATGGTTGAACACAGTGAACCGATTAATACGCCTAGCTTTATATCAACCATGTAGGCAGCGCTTTGTGTCTCAAAGGCCAAACTGCCAATGAACAGACTCATGGTAAAACCGATCCCGCAGAGTACCGTCACCGCATAAAACTGCATCCAGGTGGCGCGATCCGGTAATTTCGCTAGGCCAAGCTTGATGGCTAACCAGCAAGCACCAAATATGCCCACCTGTTTGCCGATAAACAGGCCAGCGGCAATGCCGAGTGGAATCGGGGTAAGCAAAGCACTCATTGAAACACCCGTGAGCGATACGCCCGCATTGGCAAAGGCAAACAGCGGCAATATGGCAAAAGAAACCCACGGAGTCAGTGAATATTCGAGGTGTTCCAGCATTGGGTGGCCATCATGGTTTTTAAGTTTCAGTGGTATAAACCAGGCAATGGCAAATCCAGCCAGTGTGGCGTGAACACCTGATTTGAGCACGGCAATCCAGACGACAATACCGACTACTATATAGGCCGCCTGCCTTCTGACAGATAATCGATTTAGCACAAAGAGTAATGTCAAACCTGTGCAAGCAACGATAAGTGACAGGACTGATAGCTCGCTTGAATAGAATAGGGCGATGATAAGGATGGCGCCCAGATCATCAAAGATGGCCACTGATAACAAGAATAGCTTTAGCGAAAGAGGGATGCGGTTACCAAAGAGGCTCAATACACCCAATGCGAAAGCGATATCCGTGGCTGAAGGAATAGCCCAACCTTTAACGGCAACGGCATCGTGCTGGTTTAACCAAAAATACAGAAAAGCGGGTACGGCGATACCGGCCATCGCCGCTATGCCCGGTAGTACTACCTGCGATGGAGAAGATAAATGCCCCGTTAGTACCTCACGCTTGATTTCCAGCCCAATCATAAAGAAGAAAACTGCCATCAAACCATCATTGACCCACAGCAAAAGCGGTTTGGCGATATCCAGCGCACCCACACGGATTTGTAGCGGCATCTCCAAAAATCCATCGTATATACTGGCAAAAGGGCTATTGGCCAGAAGCAAAGCGGCCACTGCCATCAGCACAAGAAGAATACCGCCTGCCGAGTCATGCTGGAATACATGTTTAATCATCAATGTAGTTTGGAGATAGGCCACAAGGTCCACGACCGTAAGTAATTTGTATTACGTTCATTTATAGCTCACTTGTAGGCTGCGGTAAATTCGAATAATATTGCGTCATACATCGATATTTACGAACATGGATAATTTATTGCGTTAAAGGCGTTTGCGTTAAAGGGGTCGTAACGATTTTAATTTAACCAATACACTGGTATATAGTGCCTGACCGAGAAGCGACAACCTGCTGAAAACATTAAAAATAATTGGACTTTCGGCATCGAAGTTTTCCCATATTAACAGCGAGCTGAGGTAAAATGGCCTATAAATTCATAAATTGCTCAAAAACTTCGTTAGGAAAACCAACCAATGCGTCAGATACAACCGGCACAATTACAGCTTGGGGAAGTCGCAATAGACAGCATCCAATTTGATATGCAATCGCGTGATGACATCCCTCAATTGCTTCGCGGTTTACAGAGTCTTTACCAAGACATTCGAGCAAG
>PIVM01001015.1 GCA_003353945.1 Gammaproteobacteria bacterium | reverse complement strand
TTTGTCCTGCAGGTGCCTCAAAAGGTGGTCACCACAAAGCGGGAGTCGCGACCTTGGGGACACTTTTGTGGCCGACTGGGAGCCTTTCTGTGGGGTCTGTCGCGTCATTCCTTCTTTTTAGAGCAAAATGCAGATGGCGTTTTTCCCCGATTTTCAAAATTCGTCCTGACTGGCCGTCCAGGCTCGATCTCGTGGTTTGGCCTCATATGGTTTCCGCTATGAGATCGTGACCTTGGGGACACTTTTGTGGCCAGCTGGGAGCATTTTTCCCAGTTCTGTCGCGTCATTCCTTCTTTGTAGAGCAAAATGCAGATGGCGTTTTTCTTCGATTTTCAAAATTCGTCCTGTAGATGCCTCAAGGGGTGGTCACCCAAATGGGTAGCTGCCCACGACCTTGGGGACACTTTTGTGGCCAGCTGGGAGCATTTTTCCCGGTTCTGTCGCGTCATTCCATCTTTGTAGAGCAAAATGCAGATGGCGTTTTTCCTCGATTTTCAAAATTCGTCCTGACTGGCCGTCCAGGCTCGATCTCGTGGTTTGGCCTCGTATGGTTTCCGCTATGAGATCGTGACCTTGGGGACACTTTTGTGGCCAGCTGGGAGCCTTTCTGTGGGGTCTGT
>PIVM01001014.1 GCA_003353945.1 Gammaproteobacteria bacterium | reverse complement strand
AGATACTTGCCCTCAGCAATGACCAGACCCGACGGCTTGAGACACTCGGCAAATTAGCGCCAGTGACACCGGTAATTCGGGAAGCAGAAAGGCAAGCATTGCTCTACCGGCAAGGTTCTGAGGCTGTTATCGATGCAATACTGTTGGGATGGAGCGAAAGCCACGATGGGCTCGAAGCTGAAGAGTGGTGCAACTTATTGCAGGGCGCACTTAATTGGAAAAAACCGGTCTTTCCGGTTTCCGGCCAAGATCTCATAAACGCAGACATCGGCGAAGGCAAGGAACTCGGCCGCTATCTTAAGGCCCTTGAGAACTTGTGGATTGCTGAGGATTTTCAACCTGATAAAAACGCATTGTTGAGCCGTCTGGAAGAGTTAAGACAATAAACGGCCACAGCCGGCATAAGAGAACCGGTATGGGAGATTCGCTAAGGTCTTTCGGAGACGCCCAAGGCGAATTGCACTTCCTCTGCTCTACATTATTTCGCCAATGATTTTCACTTTTTGTATGAGCACTGCATATTTATACAACTGTTGGGTGTAAAATACACCAATTCTATAAACTCATAAGTTGTTAATTGTAATAACACACTAAACTTGACGATGGCCATTTTACCGACT
>PIVM01001013.1 GCA_003353945.1 Gammaproteobacteria bacterium | reverse complement strand
TAATCGGGTAGCCGGGGGTTTTAATCCCCCAGCCCCCACAACACCCTGCATGCGGGTCCGCACAGGGCGTTTCATCAAGATTACCGGGCCGTGGCCGGGTAATGAATTTTCACCCACTGATCTTTGACAGATATTAACCCTTGTTCTGATAGCCATTTATTGGTCATGCCAGATTGCGTTGCCATAGTTCTGGCAAGATGCCACGGTCCCCTGCGACTAATCGCTGTCATGATGGCTTGTCTTTTGGAAGTTCCCAGTTTGAGAAGGTTGCGAACTTTGGTCCGGGCATAGCGCCACTGTTTCCAATAACACATCCGTATCCGGCGGCGGAGCCACCTTACTTTTCTTCTCGTTGACCTGGAGCCGCAGCTCTCGTTCGAGGAACCTTCGAATACTTGCCATCACTCGTGTGCCAGCACTGATGCTTTTCACCATAATGACAAGGTGAGTAGCCCGGAGGAATCGCACCTCCAGGCCCTCTCAGAACCCAGCGTGAACCTCTCAGCCAATGTTCTGCGCGTCTTCTATGGCAGCTCAACTTCTTATACTTTCTGCGAGCCCAATAAACCAAAGCATTATTAAAATGCCTGAGAACAGGGTACATTGCAGATGCATAAAAGC
>PIVM01000348.1 GCA_003353945.1 Gammaproteobacteria bacterium | reverse complement strand
AGCTTAGCTGTTCCAGAAAGCATAGTTTTCATTTTTCGCATTTGGCCGCTTCGTAACATCAGCAGGCACATGGAAAAAAATCAAAATCCTGGCAATAAGCGAAACCTCAGTTTCCGCAATCTCTAAGAAGTGTGCATTAGCCTTCACACTAACCACAAGAGAGAGATCAAAAACATGAGGGATCTATGCTCAAAATGCGAGCATTTAGGGATATAGGCATTGCCCATAGATTGTGGAGGCACCTTATATTGGGGCTGAGAACTTGATGTCTTATGAGGTGTTTTTTAGTGGGTTTAACCTATCTTAAACGCAGTAATGCAACAGGCTACAGGTGTATAATTAAAAACCCTCCTGACTCTCCTGGAGAGCATACACATAACTGGATGTATGAAAACCTGAGGGATTTGCATATCTTGGCAGCTACTACTTAGGCTTTACCCCTGGGATGTTTAGTAGTTTATAATCCGTAATCTCGGGTTATGCGATAATCCCGCCTATTTTATTAAGTGCCTCTGCAGGCTCCGTGATGATAGACAAATTTAATTGAATCCTTCCGATTTTGATCATCCCCGACTACGAATGCGCTCTTGTTCCTGTATGCGTTGCCGAATTTGTGTGTATAGTTGTGCTTGCTCATTATCTCGATCGGTAATTGTTACTACCAAGGTGTAGGGCTCCAACTCCAAGCTTAGAGGCTCACCCCAATCGCGATCTTGCCTGGTGACCACTACAAACCATTTTTCAGTCGGGTTGCGGCGACGAAAACTCCAGACAGACGATTGCACAGTGCCTTTGTCTCGCAATTGAGCACTTATATTTCGATTACTTATCGCATCATCATTTCGTGTATCAGTGACATCTTGTGTGTCATGGTTGAAAAAATTTTGAACCTCCTCCAATGACTCGCCCTTTACTAATCGGTAACTAATGCGTGTTGCAAGGTAATCTAAGCGGGTGGTGCGAACTGCCGGTGAATGAGCCAGCGTGACTCTAAGCTCACGAGTTGCTATCTGTGAGCGTAAATAATCAGCAGGCAGAGGCAGCTCAAAAAACTGGTGCGCATTGTTTTCAATGCTCTCTTCTGCCATTAACACCACTACATTTTCAGATGAACGATAGAGCGCGTCCTCATCAACCAAACCATAACCTGAAACGTCACGAAAAATCTCGCGATTTCGAGTTGCTGGTGATTCCTTGTACTGAGCCTGCATCTCTTCTGAAAAAGTTGTCGTTGCCTCATCAGGCATGTTGGCATGGTTGACCAGCATTGCTCGTAATAGGTTGGCGGAGGCGTCTGGATACTCATTTAGCAGTCGTGCTGCCAAGTGCGTAATATAGGGGGCTGCGAAACTAGTACCACTTATCTCTTTGAACAACGTCTCACCGACAAACTGGTGGTGGCACGTCAGCACACCCAAGCCACGCATCTCAAATCTCCATTGCTCACCTTCGTGCCGAATTGGGTTAGCCAAATTTCCCCCTGTGGCAACCAATTCAGGCTTTAATGCTCCTTTTACTGACGGCCCATGTCGAGTAAAAGGTGATGGTTGATTTTCTGTGGCTGGAGACAATTGCGAAATTTCTGGATATCTCTGTGCATCCTGGGTTGCATTATGCTGCGCCAAGCTACCAATAGTCAGTGCATTCATTGCCGGCGCAGGATCAATTATCACGCTCCCCTCGTTTAGCAAGTACTCAGGGTATTCATCGCGCCAGCTTTCTCTTGGTATAGGTGGTTCTTCACTGCCACGAAAATTACCTGCTGAAACGATAAATAACACATTGTATTGACGCGCAAGACTGTCTAGAACATAGGCAATTCCACGTATATGCTTTCCATCGTAAGGTGCATTTGCGTTACCAAGAGAAAGGTTAAAGATCCGGCATCCAAGATCGACAAAATGCGCAACTGCATTGGTGAGTGTTGTCTCTATCGTTCGCTCATCAAAGATTGCATCACCGCTTTCTGGGCATCGACGCATTACTTTTCCGTTATACAACCAGATAGCGGGGTGCCAGAAGTTTGCCGCATTGCAAGCTTCTAAGTCACCATACAGAGCGATGCCAGCAACCGCAGTTCCATGCCCAGTTTCATCAAATTCATTTTCCCCATCGATAAATGATTCGCTTTCAGCTATCGCAGGGCCTAGCAATGGGTGATTGGTATTGATTCCGCTATCCAGAATACACACCTTAGAAGCATCAGCTGTAGGCGTTGAAATATTCCCCAATGCTTCATTGATATCTCGATTTAACTGTTGGTAGCTAATACCAGTAGTAGGGATGAGATCAACCAATCGCACATCCCGATGGTTGAGTAATAGCTCTGCCTGTTCCGATGATACTTCTACTCGATACAGGAGCAAGCTATCCAGATTAACTTTATCAAGTTGGCTGATCTCCTGCGATTGTAGCCACAGTTCAAATCCCGTGGAGAGCTGTATGCTGAGAATAATCAACTTCTCAGCTGCCAATTCCTATCATTCTGATCAAATAAACTGATGTTCCACCAGCTCCCCCCATCAACAAGCTTGACCAAACCATCCCTTATTGTGTTTTCTTG
>PIVM01001012.1 GCA_003353945.1 Gammaproteobacteria bacterium | reverse complement strand
TGAACAAAAATGGACAGCGGCAAGGAAGAAAATATTTATATTTGATGAAATATCATGGCCCCCCGCGTGAAACATTTAAAATAACTGTGGAAATCGACATAGTAAGTGTTCCTTTTCCGGGCTGTCAGATTTCATTGTCGTCTACCATATATTTCATAACAAAAAACAATAGGCTTTTGTGGCGGATTTTTGATACCATAATCACTCGTTTTCACGGCAGGGAGGGCCAAATTTACCAGCGTTATCATGGCGCCCCAGGGGTTAAAAACCTGTTATGTCAAATGACATAATGGCTAAAATAAAGATATAAAAATATGTCGACACAGGCCTACAGGCTCTATTACATATTTTAGAAGTATAATTTAGAACTAGGACACCAGCATAGAATACTAGTCTTCTACAAATCACACTAAAACAAATTTGTTAAGTAGAAGGTGAACAATTCCTAACCTAGCTGACAGAAATGTATTCAAAGTTCAACCCTGGTAGAACGGACAGTTTATCACCAGGGGGATGACAGAAATAAAGGCCATGATAAATATAAATGAATAAATCAGTCATCCAGCTGCTAATATCATTTTAAGAAATTTAATTTCATGAAATGATACATTAATGACTAATC
>PIVM01000145.1 GCA_003353945.1 Gammaproteobacteria bacterium | reverse complement strand
GATACGTTGACTCTAACAATCCCGGACCCAAAGTACGATGTACCTCTATCGCACAACCAATGATTTTTTCAGTAAACGGATCTCTTTGCATTTTCTCTGTGTTCTCTGTGTTCTCTGTGTTCTCTGTGTTCTCTGTGTTCTCTGTGTTCTCTGTGTTCTCTGTGGTCAGACTAATAACCATAGCAGCAGGTGCGTACCCTGATGGAAAATTGATTTGATGGGTTTCTTCCACCCCCACGCTTGGGCCAATATGCTAAATTGCGAAAAGGTAGCATCAATTCAATGAGACGCTGCACTAGCAGTATTGTTAACCAATCTGCTATCTTCAGAATTCTTCAACAATTCGTGGACAAAAACCCCCCATTAAGGTAGTTTAATCGCTAGCTGTATCGATCGATCAAAAATAATAAACAGGTCTATTAGCTATGAATAATTCAACAAAACATGATATTTCTGACGATAAATCAATAACTTCAAATAGAGTGGGTGTTCGATTTGCGATGCTGCACATCCCTCTAGCCGGCGCTTTATCGGTGACTATGGGTTGTTTGCCGCCAACACCGCCCTCCGCCGCACAGATATTTAGCCCCAGCCCCGGATTCTTTTTCCAACAGACTACCGGTGATGTTGGCGTCAACGGCTTAATGGGTGCAGTCTGTTACACGACGGATGGGTCATTCCCAAGTTATAACGCCGGAACCTGTTCCGGCGGTACCACCGAGACCTATGCGGGCAATATTGAACTCGCATGCGAGGCTGGTGAAACCGGTGCAGCACAAAAGACTGCCACCATCGTTTATGTATTTAACGGTGTTGAAACAAGCAGTGCTGCAAGCTATTCGATACTTTGTCCAGTAGCATCCAATGTGACAGTTTTTAGTGTTTTGGGCACAGGCACGATTAGCGGGCAATATCCCGGCAACATCTCTGTAACTGGTTCAGCAGCATTGAATACGGATACCGGCGTTCTAAATTTCAATTTTAGCACGACCTCGATTACCGCCTTTACCAACATTACGTCTGAGGAATCAGGTGCGATCGAAGGTGCCTGGGGCGAGCCGTTAATAGCCTCCCCATTAGGTACCATTACCGTTGGTAAATGTACAAACAATGGCGGTCTTGCCAATGCTTGTGATTATGTGGTGCTAGATACACCAAGCGATATGGGCATTACCCTAGCAAGCGATCCAATTGATTTTGATCTTAGCGCCGCTGGCGTTACTGAGTTTTCAATTTTCGTTGCTCGCGTACCGCCGGCAATACCTGTCGCGGCAGACACCGCTATCAACTATACATTAACGACGCTAGGGGCCGGGTCAGAGAGTACCTGGTACCAAGATTCAGACGGTGATGGTTATGGCGATGTTACACTGCCACTAGACGACGTCATTCAGCCCAACGGCTATGTTGCCGACGCGACTGATTGCGATGATGATGACGCATCAAGATTTCCAGGTAATCCAGAAGTGTGTGACGGCGTGGATAATGATTGTGATTCAATAGTACCAGCAGGTGAAGCGGATGATGACGCTGATAACTATTTAGTTTGCGCAGGCTTTGTCTCTAGCAGTGATGATTCTGTGCTGGGTGGTGATGATTGTAATGATGATGTTACTACCGGCGGGAATATTAATCCTGGTATAACTGAAACAGCTGATCTCGTTGATGAAGACTGTGATGGGGAAGTAGATAATGGCTTCAAGTACATCTTTGTTTCCTCAGGAACCACTACTGGCAATTTGGCTCACTATGATACTGGCGCACGCCCGGATCAGGGTAGTCCCGGTCTCGATGGCGCTGACGAGTTCTGCCAGAAGCATGCTGATGGCGTCTATGCTGACGTCTATGGGGCCAGCATTGTTCCGTCTGGCACCTACAAGGCGTGGTTATCCGATCCGACAGCCCACGCGGTCAACCGCATGAGTAATACGGGGTTGCCCTACGTCAATATGGTCGGCAACGAGATCGCAGCGGACCGGAATGCGCTAGTCGATATGACTCATCTTGCAGCCCCTATAGGTCATTACGAGACGGGTACAGTGGTAACCCAGCCGCCGCAGGCGTGGACGGGGACGACCCAGAAAGGGCTGCTTTTCGGCCTTCCAAACGATCGACATTGTAACGGATGGACGGACGGAAGTTCAGCGGGCTTAGCCCTGGCAGGCTGGCCCGGGTACCTAAATACGTATTGGACTTATTGGGCAGAAAGGACCTGCGACTTTGCGGGGGTTTCGCTGTATTGTGTCCAGCAGTAAGTACCTTTTATTGGTTGGAGATTGATGGTCTGCTGGGTGTTGCGTAGCAAATTTATGCTCTTGAAGCTCCCACGTACCTATCTACACCAAAAGCTTGCCCCGCGAAGCGTTTTTAAGCGAAGTGTAGTGGGTACTGCGATGAATGGCACTGATGGAATTCGATCATTGCTGAAGTATACCAAACCAAACAGGCCGGTTTTGGCTGATAGTGAGCGGATATAAGTTCGTTGACTCTCTGCAAATCTGAGATTTTCAAGGGGCAGCTATGATGTTTCTGTGCCAACTTTTTGATTGCCTTTCTTAGTCTTCTTTTCGAGATCAGTTGACTCACGAGCAAAATAATTTTAATTAACAAAAGGTAAACCACCGGCTTTGCCGGTGGACTATAAAAGTTTGACAGTTCCAGGATTCATCGAAAGTCTCCTCATCTGTGAACCGCCTAAAGTTCAGTAGATGAGGAAACAACCGATGAATGAACAACAGAGTTTAAGTCATACCGTTTGGTATTGTAAATATCACATAGTATGGATACCAAAGTACCGAAAAAAGAGTCTTTATAAAGATTTGCGGCATTATGTAGGACCGTTGCTAAGGGATTTGGCAGAGCAAAGGGAGTGTAAAATAGAGGAGGGGCATTTGATGGCAGATCATGTGCTTGTGTGATAATAACTGTCTCTATCAATCAATGGCGACAAATATTATCCGAGAAAACTCACTTGAATCCAAACGCGGCATTATTACATGTATTAAGTAAGGCAAACCGCAAAGTAAGCCAGTACTAATGGGATGACAAGGCAGTCAAATCTAACATTCAAGATTGTAAAATGAATGATTAGGGAATATTGAGGCTGGAAGATATAAATTATTACCAAATTGATCATCTACCTCCGTCCCGAATGGCACTGCCTTAAGCCGGATTACGGTTTGATTGCTCCTTCTTCTCGGGGGGAATGCAGAGATGAAGGGGGGGGCAGTGAAGCTGCAAAACAAAGATTTTTTTTAAGTCATGTCCTTACCTCAATCGGAACGTCCAAACCCCTCTCCTGCAAGCGGGAGAGGGGTTTGGTTAGGTGTCATTCATCATCGACACACATTTTTCCCTTTGCACGCTTTATGTCTACGCTGATTCTGACGCGGCTTCAGGACGACTCTTTAGCGTCAAACTTTCTGGTTTGCAGGCGACAACACAAAGTCCGCATCCGAAACAAGTTTCCTCGTCAACGAAAACCGTACTTTCATCACGATTGACTTCGATCGCATTCACTGGACATGTGTCAGTGCAAATGTTGCAGCCGTTACAAAGATCGTCATCGCCTTGAGCCAAATAGGGCGAAGGAATAAATGCGTTACCACATTCCTTTTCAGCCTTAAATATCGCACAGCAGTCATTGCAGCAGTTACAGATATTATTTTGGATATTCAGCGTTGAGACGAGCCCGTTGCGGTTGCATTCATTTAATACCTCGACAACTTCGTCGTAGCTGAGTTCACGAGCCATGCCATGCTTGACTGCCCAACGGCTTTCTTCCCCGGTCATAACACAGGCTTCGAGCATATGGTCACAGTGATTACCGGGATCAGTTAGCCAACGTGATAGACGGCAGGGACAGTTCGAAACACTCCAGTAACCTTCATCCTTGATTGCCTCAGCCAGGTTATGTGCGGGATCTGCGCCCTCCGGTAATGATGCCGGTGCTGCCCATACAGGCGCATAGGGGAAACCTAATTGGCCTAAGGTTTGAGTAGCCCAGCTGCCGACCATGTCGTGCATCGCTTTGCCCAATTCCACCGTATAGGGAAAACGTACACCACCCCACAGACCGGTTTCCGAAAATCCGGGGGCGGCAGTTTTAACTACATGGTAAACAGGATTATCACTGGTAGTACTGTAATGAATAGTACCTTTGTCGGCCATGGTCATCAGCCGTTTCAATAATTTGTCTTTGGGCGTGCCCGTGCGCTCATGTATCTCGTCAAGTGTTCCACCTGTGGTTCTAACTTTTAAGGCGAGTCTCGCTTCGGACTTAGTAAATTGAAGACTCAGAAGCTTGAGGAAAGCCGGCGTTTTTGGCGGCGGTACTATGTCTTCTTCAATAATCATGTCTGCTACTTGTTCAAAAACATCAATCTTGCTCACTACTACCTCCGATAGATTGTTATGAGATAACCTGGTAATTTTCTATTGATTTTGGAACGAGTATTAATTAACAGTAATCTCATACAAATATACTATTTACAATTGATTTCAAAAGCGAACGCAACTTTGCACAAATATATTCTCTTATTTCGCTTTGAATATACCATGTTTTCTAATCGATGGTAAACGCATCTCTGATTAACCTGTAGCGCACTAATAATGGTTCTGTCGCAAATCAGGCATGAAAACAAATCGGCAGAATTTCTGGGCGCAACTATGCCACCAATGCATAAAACTGTTCCGCAGGAGACAGAACTTTACCTCGTGTTTTTCGTTTGATGAAGCGATGGTCCTGCTCAATAATAGTGGTCGGATAAGCAGCGACCGTTACCGGTCGCCACTCTCCTAAGAACCGCATGAAAGGTTCCCCTCACTCGGCTCAAGCCTCCATCTACCGCCAGGCCGTTTTTTCTTTAGATGAAATGCATATTCTAACTGTGGAGTGTAATGCACGACCCAACGATTAATGGTGCTGTGATCGACATGAAACCCTCGCTCTGCCATAATCTCATCAAGGTCGCGATAACTCAAACTGTAGGCCAGATACCAACGCACACTTTGCAGAATCATTTCTTGTTTAAAGTGCCGTCCTTTGAAGCTTATCATGGCCTATCCATTCTGCTGGTTTCGGGATGTTGATTATATAACAACCCAAAAGGACTCAAATTTGCGACAGAACCAACAAATGCTATCAGCTAGAACAAAACCACTAAAACCGGTAGATTCAACCATTTTAGCTAGAGGTAAGTACTGATCGGGTGGGCATATTAAGGCATGAAATGAAAATAGCATTAGCTTGTTCTCTTTTCTATGTTGCATCTGCTGATGGATTCAGTATCTGTATTTACGAAACGTATCGTATCGTAAATGGGATGTTATGTTAATATGAGTGCTAAGCGATCTTTTACTTGTTGATGCTCAAGGCTTATACAGTAGCTTTTGCATGAATTAGCTCTGTTATAAAGATATAAACGATCATTATTTGTCTGGGCTATTGATTTTCTATAGAATTCGGCCCTCCGCAGATTTCCATCTGTTTGAATATTGTTAAAAAACATCAATTTGGTCACAAACTGCTTTTATGGATTTGGAAAAGATAAATCTTGAACTTCAGGAAAAGACGCCACACGAGATTATTCGCTGGGCATTAAGTCTTGGGAAGCGTGTATTTGCAACTACCAGTTTTGGACGTAATGCTGCAGTTATGCTCAAGTTGATAACGGATGTCGACCCCGACACCCCCATTGTGTGGGTTGATAGCGGTTATAATGTGCGTGACACCTATCTGGTTGCTGAGCAGCTTATGCAAATGCTGCCCATTAATATGCGTATTTATACGCCCATAATGACTGCAGAGCGCCGTAATGCCTTGCTTGGAGGCGTTCCTGGGATTGATGACCCTGAATTGCATAAAGAATTTACGCAGCAGGTGAAGCTGGAGCCTTTTCAGCGGGCAATTGACGAAATAAATCCAGATATATGGTTGACGGGTATTCGCCAGAACGAAACTGAGCACCGGAAATCACTGAATGTCGTGTCAAAGGATAATCGTGGTCTGTTAAAAGTGGCGCCCATATTCCAGTGGGATGAAGACGATGTACAGGCTTATATGGATGAACATCAGCTTCCCAGTTGTAAGCGGTATTTTGATCCCACCAAAGTGCATGAAAACCGCGAATGCGGTATGCATACGTCGGCATAGAATTTTTTTAGTTGACGTCATTTGGCGTGGCAACTGTCACCATATCCCGACCTCTGTCTTTTGAGCGATACAGTGCACGGTCGGCTGCCGCCAAAATAAACTGGGGTGAATCAGATTCAAGCGGTTTAATAGTAATGAGTCCAAAGCTGGCGGTAATGTCAGGCTTGTCTTTCTGTTTATTGGTATCTTCAATGCGGATTGCTCGAATAGCCAGCCTCATCTGTTCAGCCAGCGCCCGGGCCGATTCAGGGGATGTATTGGAAAGTAGTATGCTGAATTCTTCGCCGCCGTAACGTGCCACAATATCCACTTCTCGCTTTAATTGAGCCTGTACAGTTTGCGCCACTTCGATCAGGCAGTCATCGCCCACGAGATGACCATAAAGGTCATTGAATGCTTTGAAGTGATCTACATCGATTAGCATAACCGTCATCGGTTGCTGCTCTCGAACGGAGCGGAAGAACTCATACTCTAGGCACTCATCAAAAAAGCGCCGGTTGCGCACACCTGTGAGACCATCTGTCGTGCTTAGTTCTTGCAGTTTAAGATTGGCTTTTTCCAGTTCTGCAGTACGTTCGTGCACCCGTCGCTCCAGTGTTTCTGTGGCGCGTTTTTGTATCTCGAGGGCCTGCATTTGTGCTTCATAGCGTTCGGTTTTTTCAGCATTCAATCGATCTGCCAGCGCCAATGAAAGCAGAATTACCTCTATGGCTGAACCAATTTGCACGGCATTTTCGGTAAACAGGTTACGGGGTAAAATAGCCGCTTTATTGAGTGCGAGAACAACACCACCCATCAACATAAAACTCCATGCATAGACGTAGTATTTGGCAGGCGTATAACCATCGCGAAAACGTAAAATGCCACTAAGAAACGTTAATGCTATAGCAATCAATGATATTGAGATGGTTGTTTTTATCATCAAGTGATAAGGCAAAATCAATGAAGCCACCGCCGCGGATACTCCCAGACCCATTAGCAACCAAAAAAGGACATTGAGTTTTGGGCGACAAGAGGGCAGGTCAAGAAAATGCCGGGTGAATAAGCTGGCGAAAACAACAACACCCGATAGCATAACGACAATACTTTGGTCATTCCACCAGATGCTGTTTGGCCATAAATACTGGAAGGTAACACCATTGAGACTTGCTAAAAACAGCAACATACACATGACATAACACACGTAATAGAAATAATTAATCTCTCTGACTGAAACAAAAACAAACAGATTGTATAAAACCATGACGATAATCATGCCGTAGTACATGCTTAAGCCCATGACTTGCGTTTCGGTGCTGTACAAAACACTGGGTTCAGAACGCAATATCAAAGGCACTTGCATGGAACTGGTTGTCTTAACACGTATGTACAGATTGGCGCGTTCACCAAAAGACACTTCAATGGGAACTAGAAAATTTCGGTGTTCTATTAAGCGTTGATCAAATGGATATTTATCGCCCATGGTGTGGTGTGAAAGCACTTCACCGTCAATGACCCAGTAAAAATCCAGATGATCAATAACCGGATAGGCAATTTCAAGCACATAGTCGTTTGTCTGAGACTGATTGATCAGTTTGGTATGAAACCAGTACACAGATGATGTGTAGCCAAAGTTATTATTCTCTGTGTCGCTTTGATGAGTCTGCCAGGCCAGTTTCGCCTGTGGGTCAAGAAGTTCTTCCAGTGTTAGTTTGCCTTCAGCATCTTCCAAATAGCGGTTAAAACTTGATAGTGCTTGGGAGGTGAAGCCATCGCTTATCACAAACGAGTGAATATCATCCTGTGCATGAGCGGTTACGTTAATCAGCAGCACAAGTGAGATGATGATTTTCTGGAGGGTTCTCCTAAGCATTTCGCTGTAAACCAAACCTTTTTTGGGCCTTGATATCATTTAGTGGATGAGTTTATAAGCGTTCATTCTGGTAATTATTATATACACACTACCAGCAAGTGCGTTGCAATGTGAGTATAGTTCTAAATGGGAATTCGCATCGTCCAAAGTTCTGAATAGGCGGCTTTTTGTTTAAGGTTCGCTGAAATTCTAACCAGGGGGCCAACACATTTGACGTCCCCCCAGCAGGTGCATATGAATGTGGAAAACAGATTGCCCTCCATTTTGATTGCAATTCATCACCAAACGATATCCACTTTCTGCGATCCCTATTTGTTGTGCGATTCGCTGAGCGATCACGGTCATATGTCCCATCAGCTTAGTATCGTCACCAGCAAGATCGTTTAGTGTGCTGATATGATGTCGTGGTATCAACAGAATATGCGAAGGTGCTTGTGGTGCAATATCACGAAAGGCAATGATCTGCTCATCTTTGTAAAGAATATCAGTATTCATTTCCCCTTGAGCAATTTTACAAAAAAGACACTCCATAAACTAATCCAAATGCACTTAATTTTATCAGTAGACACTATAATACTCATTGCCCTGGAATTATAGATTAATGTTAAAGTTAAAAAATCCGTCAACGATAACCGTATGCAATTTGGAGAATAATACGACTATGTTGGATAGCAATCTGATCAAGCAAGCAGCAAACTTGATTAAAAATGCCGACGGGCTGTTGATTACAGCCGGAGCTGGAATGGGGGTGGATTCGGGCTTGCCGGATTTTCGTGGTAATGAGGGTTTCTGGAATGCCTATCCAAAATTCAGACACCTGGGGCTTTCTTTTGTTGATTTGGCGAATCCTCGCTGGTTTTATGATAAGCCTTCTCAAGCCTGGGGGTTTTATGGGCATCGTTATGAACTCTACAGGCAGACCGCACCGCACCAAGGCTACGTTATGCTAAAGAAGTGGTGTGATAGAAAAGCACAGGGTGGTTTTGTTTTTACCAGTAATGTTGACGGTCATTTTCAAAAAGCAGGATTTGATTCAGAACAGATCATTGAGTGTCACGGATCAATTAATCATTTACAGTGTGTCGAACAGTGTTCAAATGCGATTTGGCCAGGTGGTGACTTAAAACTGTCAGTTGATGAGGGTGAATTGCTGGCTCTGGGTGAACTACCCAGTTGTCCGCGTTGTGGTGAAGTTGCGCGCCCGAATATTCTGATGTTTGGTGATTTTGGCTGGAATTCGCGACGAACGGATCAGCAAACGCAACGCTACCAACAATGGTTGCATGGAATGCGAAATAAAAAGCTCGTGATTTTGGAATTCGGAGCTGGTCTGGCCGTGCCGACTGTGCGATATGAAGGAGAGGCACAGGAAGGCGTTTTGATTCGAGTCAATCCCAGAGATTGCAGCGTGCCGGCAGGTGCTCTCAGCATATCCAGTAGTGCCTTTCAGGCGATTGAACAGCTTGATTCAGTTATTAACTGAACGCAACAATGGGGACTATTCCATATATCGACTTTTTTCTTTGTGCAGTCGAATATAATAGAGACGTTGCTGATAAAAATTATGGTTGATCAATATCAGATTATTCATTTGAAGATTACTTATGCGACCTGCCCGGTAAATGTTTTTAAGATAATAATATGCAGTTAGTCTAAATTCTTACAAGGCTCTTGCGTTGAAAGTGAAGTCGGGTAAAGGGTGATAGAGTACTTAGGTAGAGGAGGGGTGGCCCTCTATATCAAATCGTCGCATTCATATCGACAGGTTCAATTTTAGCGGGTAGCTTGATCAGTGTCTAAAGCATTCAAGGGTTCGCCGTAGCTTCCAAGCACTTCGCTCTGCTTAAACAGCCACGTAATGCAAATTTAGTAATCATCGGGCAATCTGTTTCGTACAGAATTTTCTGGATTTGCCATTTTGTAATAGATACAACCAGAGCGTAAGCAAGCCAGTTCTTTTTTCCCAGCAATCTTTTCCCTCATAAGGTAGATGCCATGATGGTTGCATAATGTATCCTCGATTTCCCAGCAGGGCTTGATGCTCTTTCGACGTTGCATTATGCAGTCGCTTCTATCGCATCCTAAATATTCATAGCAAACTTCCACAGTTCCCCCTTTGGTTTTCGGTATAAAGAGACAGTATAGCGTATTAGGTAACCGGAACGTGCGAAAAGGGTCCAACTATTATTAGTAGTCAGCTTATGGCAACCGGTATTTGGTGGGTTAATTAAATAAATAAACCTGAACTGACGGGTCCAGGTAAAGGAAATCCCAGGCTATGCAGGGGATTTCCTTAGGTTTGAGTATTCCCACAGTTTATCTGAGCTATTCAGGGATTATGGGTCAGAAGAGCAATGTAGAGAGGCCCTATTCAATTGGAAGTGGCCATGTGGTTAAAGGATTTAAACTCGAAGAGATGAGTCGCTGGGCAAAGGCGCATCTTAGTGAGGGAAGTACTATTATCTCTGATGGTCTGGCATGTTTTAGTGCTGTAAAGGATGCTAACTGCAAACATGAAAAAATCGTGACAGGCCGGGGACCTGACTGTGTTGAGATCGAAGCCTTTCAATGGGTAAAT